>NZ_JACBWZ010000536.1 GCF_013870595.1 Streptomyces sp. WELS2
GTGGCGCGGTCTCCTGGAACACCCGTGCGGGGCCTTAGGGTTCGTGTCATGTCCTTGCAGATCAGCGCCACCAACCCGGAGCACCCCGCGCTCCTGCTCGCCCTGCCCTGGGACACCCCGCTGGAGGAGTGGCCCGAGGAGTACCTCGTGCCGCTCCCGCGCGGCATCTCCCGGCACGTGGTGCGCTACGCGCACGCCGGCGACGAGGTGATCGCCGTCAAGGAGCTGGCCGAGCGGCCCGCGCTGCGCGAGTACGGGCTGCTGCGCGACCTGGACCGGATCGGCATCCCGGCCGTCGACCCGCTCGCCGTGGTCACCGGCCGCACCGACCGCTCGGGCGCCCCGCTGGAGCCGGTGCTGATCACCCGGCACCTGCGCGGCTCGATGCCGTACCGGTCGATGTTCGAGACGACCATGCGCCCGGTGACCATGCACCGGCTGATGGACGCCCTCGCCGTGCTGCTGGTCCGCCTCCACCTGGCCGGGTTCGCCTGGGGCGACTGTTCGCTGTCCAACACCCTGTTCCGGCGCGACGCGGGCGCCTACGCGGCCTATCTGGTCGACGCCGAGACCGGCGAGCTGCACCCACGGCTCAGCCCCGGGCAGCGCGACTACGACCTGGACCTCGCCCGCGTGAACATCAGCGGCGAGCTGCTGGACCTGGAGGCGTCCGGCGCGCTGCACCCGTCGGTGGACCCGGTCGAGTTCGGCCACGAGATCTGCACCCGCTACCAGGGGCTGTGGCGGGAGCTGACCCGCACCTCGGTGTACCCGGCGGGCAAGTACCACTACATCGAGCGCCGGATCCGCCGGCTGAACGACCTCGGTTTCGACGTGGCCGAGATGCAGATCGAGCACTCCTCCAACGGCGACACGGTCACCTTCGTGCCGAAGGTCGTGGACGCCGGCCACCACCAGCGCCAGCTGCTGCGGCTGACCGGCCTGGACACCGAGGAGAACCAGGCGCGGCGGCTGCTGAGCGACCTGGAGAGCTGGATGGCCACCCAGGACGACTACGCCCCCCACGATCCTCCCCCGAGCTCTCAACTCCGTTCGAGCGGGGAGGACCCCCATGCCGCCCGCCCCGAGGTGCTCGCCCACCGTTGGGTCCGCGACGTGTTCCGGCCCACCGTGCGCGCCGTACCCCCGGAGCTGCGCGGCACGATGGACCCCGCCGAGATCTACCACCAGCTGCTCGAACACCGCTGGTACCTGTCCGAGCGCGCCCAGCACGACATAGGACTGGAGACCGCCGTGAAGGACTACATCGAGAACGTCCTGCCCCGGGCCCGCGCCACACTGGAGCCGGCCGAACCCGAGTAGGTCAGTCGTGCGGGACCACCGCCACCGGGCAGCCCGCGTGGTGCAGCACCCCGTGCGCCACCGAGCCGATCCGGGCGCCGACGGCCGTACGGTGCGCCCGGCGGCCGACGACCATCAGCTGGGCCCGGTCCACCGCCGACACCAGCACCTGCCCGGCGCTGCCCATCTCCACGTGCTCGGCGACCGGCACCTCGGGGAACCGCTCCCGCCAGGGCCGCACGGCGTCGGCCAGCGCCTGCTTCTCGTACGGTTCGAGCCCGCCCGCCTCGTCCAGCAGCCGCAGCGAGCCCGGGCTGTAGGCGAAGACCGGCGGGAGGGTCCAGGCCCGCACGACCCGCACGGCGGGTGTGTTTCACGTGAAACTTCCGGGCCATGACGCCATCGCCCGCCAAGCGGACGAGCATCTGGTGACCCATCGGGTGAAACTCCCGAGAAAAGTGGTGGAGCGCCCGATCCGCCAGGTCGTCAAGAGGCTGGTCATGGCCCTGGCGGTGCTGGTGGCCACCGCGCTGATCGTCTACGCCGACCACGAGGGCTACCACGACAACGCCGACGGCACCGTGGATCTGCTCGACGCGTTCTACTACGCGACCGTGACCCTCTCCACCACCGGGTACGGCGACATCACCCCGGTGAGCGACGGTGCCCGGCTCGCCAACATCTTCCTCATCACGCCCCTGCGCGTGCTGTTCCTGATCATCCTGGTCGGCACCACGCTGGAAGTCCTCACCGAACGCACCCGCGAGGAATGGCGCCTGAACCGCTGGAGGTCCGTCTTGCGCGATCACACCGTTGTCGTCGGCTTCGGCACCAAGGGGCGGTCGGCCATCCAGACCGTCTGCGCGACCGGGCTGAAGAAGGAGCAGGTCGTCGTGGTCGACCCCAGCTCCAAGGCGATCGACGCGGCGACCGCCGAGGGGTACGCCGGGGTGGTGGGCGACGCCACCCGCAGTGAAGTGCTCAAGCGGGCCGAGGTGCACAAGGCGCGGCAGATCATCGTCGCCCCGCAGCGCGACGACACCGCGGTCCTCGTCACCCTGACCGCCCGCCAGCTCAACCGGGGCGCCAAGATCGTGGCCGCCGTCCGCGAGGAGGAGAACGCCCCGCTGCTGCGGCAGTCCGGCGCCGATGCCGTCATCACCAGCTCCGGCGCGGCCGGCCGGCTGCTCGGCCTGTCGGTGCTGAGCCCGGCCGCCGGGATGGTGATGGAGGACCTCATCCAGCAGGGCAGCGGGCTGGACCTCGTCGAACGGCCGGTGGTGCGCGGGGAGGTCGGCAAGACGCCGCGCGAGACGGACGACCTGGTGGTGAGCGTCGTACGCGGGCACCGGGTGCTGGGCTACGACGACCCGGCCGTCGGCACCCTCCAGCTGACCGACCGGCTCATCACCATCGTCCGGGCCACTCCGGGCAATCACGTCACACCGGACACCCGCCCGCTGCCACACGGCTGACCGGGCGGGCGGGGAGTAGCGTCACCGGTATGCATGCGATCACGATTCCCGAACCCGGTGGTCCCGAGGCTCTGGTCTGGGCGGACGTTCCCGATCCGGTGCCCGGCGAGGGCGAGGTGCTGGTCGAGGTGGCGGCCAGCGCCGTCAACCGTGCCGACATCCTCCAGCGCCAGGGCTTCTACGCCCCTCCGCCCGGTGCCTCCCTCTACCCCGGCATGGAGTGCTCCGGCAGGATCGCCGCGCTCGGCCCCGGCGTCTCGGGCTGGGCCGTCGGCGACGAGGTGTGCGCGCTCCTCTCGGGCGGTGGCTACGCCGAGAAGGTCGCCGTACCGGCCGGGCAGCTGCTGCCCGTGCCCGAGGGGCTGTCCCTGCGGCAGGCGGCGGCGCTGCCCGAGGTGGTCTGCACGGTCTGGTCCAACGTGTTCATGATCGCCCATCTGCGGCCGGACGAGACGCTGCTGGTGCACGGGGGGTCCAGCGGCATCGGCACCATGGCGATCCAGCTGGCCAAGGCCCTCGGCGCCAGGGTCGCGGTGACCGCCGGCACGAAGGAGAAGCTCGAGCGCTGCGCAGAGCTGGGCGCGGACGTGCTCATCAACTACCGCGAGCAGGACTTCGTCGCCGAGATCAAGCAGGCCACCGACGGCGCGGGCGCCGACGTCATCCTCGACAACATGGGCGCCAAGTACCTGGACCGCAACGTCCAGGCCCTCGCCGTCAACGGACGCCTGGCGATCATCGGTATGCAGGGCGGGGTGAAGGGCGAGCTGAACATCGGCGCACTGCTCGGCAAGCGGGGTGCCATCAGCGCGACCACGCTGCGCAGCCGGCCGCTGGGCGAGAAGGCGGCCATCGTCGCCGCCGTCCGCGAGCACGTGTGGCCGCTGATCGCCGCCGGAGACGTCCGGCCGATCGTGGACAGCGAGCTGCCGATGCCGGAGGCGCCCGAGGCGCACCGGCTGGTGGAGGCGAGCGGTCACATCGGCAAGGTGCTGCTGGTGGCGCCGTAGGACGAGCCGGGCGGGCCCCGTCCCGGCGGGGCCCGCCGGTCAGCTCCTGCGCAGCCTCAGGCCCAGCAGGGCCAGGCCGAGACCCAGACCGATGAGCACCAGGCCGCTGCCCAGCGGGAGGATCCGCAGCATCGGCTCCGTCACGGCCTCGCTCTGCCGGCCGGCCTGCCGGGTGCCGGGCCGTGGCGCGGGCGGGGTGGAGCCGGGGCCGGCCTCCTGGGCCGGGTCCTCGGAGGCTGCGGGCACGTCCGTGGTCTCCGGCTCCGCCGGCTGGACGGCCGGGGTGGCGGTGGCGGAGCCGTCCTCGTCCTCCGTCTCGGCCGCGGGCCGGTCCGGCCGGCCCGGGCGCATCCGCCCCTCACCGGCCCGGCTGCCCGCCCGGGTGGGTTCGGTCCAGGCGAGGGAACGGTAGGGGTGGACCGAGGCGGAGGCGGAGTCGGACGGCATGGGGGTGGGGGAGTCCTTCCGCGTGGGGCCGGCGGAGGCGGACGGCCCCCGGCCGGGCCGGTCGCGGTCCGGGTGGTCCTGGTCCGGGTGGTCCCGCCCGGCGTCGTCCCGGTCCGCGTGGTGCCGTTCCGGGCGTTCCTGCTCCGAGGTGCCGTGGTCGTCGTCCGGATGCCGGTCGTGCGGGCGTGCCCCGGCGGAGTGGCCCGGGGAGGGGT
>NZ_JACBWZ010000537.1 GCF_013870595.1 Streptomyces sp. WELS2
ATCTGGTCGACGCGCCCACCCGGGTGCTGGGCCTGGCCGCCCGTACCGCGCTGGACGCCTCCGAACTTCCGCTGGCGCTCCGGCAGTTGCTGGGCCGGTGCACGATCCGGTCGCTGCCCGCCACGCCGGCCGGCGATGGCCGGGGCCGGCTGCCGGTGCCCGCCGAGGGGGTGCTGGAGGACACCGTGATGCGGCTGCCGGCGCCCGAGGGCGGGGTGCTCACCGTGGAGCGGCCGTATCTGCCGTTCACCCCTACGGAGTTCGCGCGCGCCCGGGCGCTGGTGGAGCTGGACGGCCGGCTCGGGCCGCGGATTCCCCGCGGGCAGGATGTGCTGACGCTGCCCGAGGGCGACGACATCACGGTGCGCCGGGTCGACACCGGGGACCTCGCCGCGGCCAGGGCGATGCACGACCGGTGCTCGGCGCGGACGCTGGGGCTGCGCTACCACGGCCCGGTCGGCGACGCGGACCGCTATCTGAACCACCTGCTCAGCCCCCGCTTCGGCCGCACGCTGGCCGCGCAGACCTCCTCCGGCCGGATCGTCGGCCTCGGGCATCTGCTGTGGGACGGCGACGAGACCGAGGTCGCACTGCTGGTCGAGGACGAGTGGCAGCGGCGGGGCGTCGGCGGTGAACTGCTCGGCCGGCTGGTCGGGATGGCGGCCGAGGCCGGGTGCGCGAGCGTGTACGCCGTGACCAAGGCGTCCAACACCGGAATGATCGCCGCGATGCGCGCCCTCGACCTCCCCCTGGACTACCAGATCGAGGAGGGCACCCTGGTCATCACGGCCCGCCTGGACGCCCCCGGGCACGCCGCTGCCTCCCCGCTCGACCCGACCGCCCACCACCTCACCGACCCGGTCCACCGGGACTGACAGCCGGACCGGCGAGGGGCCCGGCCCCCGGCGGTCGTCCACGCGGGGGCCGGCCCTCCGTCAGCGCACCGCCTCCCGCAGCGCCTGCGCCTCCCGCCGTGCGCGGGGGGCGCCCAGCGCCTGGTCCAGGTCCGCCCACAGGTCGTCCACGTCCTCCAGGCCGACGGACAGGCGGAGCAGCCGGTCGGTCACGCCCGCGCCGCGCCGGTCGTCGGCGTCCACGATGCGGTGGCTGATGGACGCGGGGTGCTGGATGAGCGTGTCGACGCTGCCCAGGCTCACCGCGGGCGTGACGAGCCGGACCCGGGAGATCACCTCGTGCGGGTCGCCGTAGACCTCGAAGGCGACCATCGCGCCGCCGAGGCGCGGGTAGCGCACCCGGGCCACCCGCGGATCCGCGGCGAGCCGGCGGGCCAGCTCGGCGGCGTTCGCCGAGGCGGCCCGCACCCGCACCGGGAGGGTGGACAGGCCGCGCAGCAGCAGATAGCCGGCCAGCGGATGCAGGACACCGCCCGTGGCGAACCGGATCCTCCGCAGCCGCCCGGCGAACTCCTCGTCGCAGGCCACCACCCCGGCCAGCACGTCCCCGTGGCCGCCGAGGTACTTGGTGGCGCTGTGCAGCACCAGCCGCGCCCCCTGCTCGGCCGGCCGCTGGAGGACGGGGGTGGCGAAGGTGTTGTCGACGAGCAGCGGAACCGGGCCGCAGGCGTGGGCGACGGCCCGCAGATCGACCTCGGCGAGGGTCGGATTGGCCGGGGACTCGACCATCACCAGCCCGGTGTCCGGGCGCAGCGCGTCGGCGATGCCGTCCGGGCCGGTCCAGGTGACCTCCGTACCGAGCAGCCCGGCGGTCAGCAGGTGGTCGCTGCACCCGTACAGCGGCCGTACCGCCACGGCGTGCCGCAGCCCGGTCGCGGCGGACGCCAGGAGCACGGCGCTGAGCGCGGCCATCCCGCTGGCGAAGGCGACCGCGGTCTCGGTGCCCTCCAGCCGGGCCAGCGCGGTCTCGAAGCGGGCGACGGTCGGGTTGCCCAGGCGGGCGTAGACCGGCGGGCCGGCCAGGTCGGCGCCGTCGGTGGCGAAGGCGTCGATGCGGGCGGCCTCGGCCCGGCTGTCGTAGGACGGGTAGGTGGTGGACAGGTCGATCGGCGGGGCGTGCAGGCCCTGCCGGGCCAGATCGTCGCGGCCTGCGTGCACGGCCTCGGTGGCCAGGGCTCTCGGTGCGGTGCGTACGCCGTCGTAGGCACCGGTGCTCGCTGTGTCCATGGGCGCAAGGGTGAACATCACCCGGTTCACCGGGGGCGATCGCCGTGCTACGTTCGGCTCATGGCCGAGTCCGTCGTACTGGATCCGGTGGACCTGCATCTGCTGCGGTTGTTGCAGAACGACGCCCGGATCACCTACCGGGACCTCGCCGCGCAGGTGGGTGTGGCCCCGTCGACCTGTCTGGACCGGGTGACCCGGCTGCGCCGCTCGGGCGTGATCCTCGGCCACCGGCTGCGGCTGGACCCGGCCAAACTGGGGCGCGGTCTCCAGGCGCTGCTGTCGGTGCAGGTACGGCCGCACCGGCGGGAACTGGTCGGACCGTTCGTGGAGCGGATCCGGGCGCTGCCGGAGGCGCGGACGGTGTTCCATCTGACCGGCCCGGACGACTATCTGGTGCATGTGGCCGTCGCGGACATGGCCGACCTCCAGCGGCTGGTGCTGGACGAGTTCACGGCACGGCGCGAGGTCGCCCGGGTGGAGACCCGGCTGATCTTCCAGCAGTGGGAGTGCGGGCCCCTGCTGCCGCCCGGCCACGCCGAGAGCTGAATCCCGACGCACCCGGGTGACGCGGGGAACCCCGGCGTACGAGGATGAGCCGCATGTCCGATACCCAGATCCCGCTGCCCCGTCAGGTCGCCGACGCCTATGTGGACGACCTCATCGCCCTCGACCCGGTCACCGGCACCTATCTCGGTGCGCGGGAGAGTTCGAGCAGGCTGCCCGACTACTCGCCCGAGGGCTGGGACGCGCAGGCGCGGCTGGCCCGGGACACGCTCGCGCGGCTGGACGAGGCGGAGCGGCGGCCCGGCGCCGACAGCGACGTGGAGCGGCGCTGCGGGCGGCTGCTGCGGGAGCGGCTGACCGCCCTGCTCGCGATGTACGAGGCCGGCGAACACCTGCGTGAGGTCGGCAACATGCACACGCCCGGCCACGCGGTCCGGGAGGTCTTCACGATCACCCCGGCGGAGACGGAGGAGGACTGGGCGGCCATCGCCGAGCGGCTGCGCGCGGTGCCCCGGGCGTTCGCCGGCTACCGTGCCTCGCTCGAACTCGGCCTGGAGCGGAAGCTGTTCGCGTCCCCGCGGCCGACCGCCACGTTCATCGGCCAGCTGGCCGAGTGGGCGGACACCGGCGAAGGGCGCGGCTGGTTCGAGGACTTCGCCGCCGCGGGTCCCGAGGCCCTGCGCACGGAGCTGGACGAGGCGGCACGGGCGGCCACCGGTGCCGTGGTGGAGCTGCGGGACTGGCTGCGCCGGGTGTACGCGCCGGCCGTCGAGGGCGCCCCGGACGTCGTCGGCCGGGAGCGGTACGCGCGCTCGGCCCGCTACTACAACGGCACCGACCTCGACCTGGACGAGGCGTACGCCTACGGCTGGGCGGAGTTCCACCGGATCCTCGGCGAGATGCGCGAGGAGGCTCACAAGATCCTGCCCGGCGCCGCGACACCGTGGGTGGCGCTCGCGCACCTGGACGAGCACGGGCGGCACATCGAGGGCGTGGACGAGGTCCGCGACTGGCTCCAGGGCCTGATGGACCGGGCGATCGCGGACCTGGACGGCACGCACTTCGAACTGGCCGAGCGGGTCCGCCGGGTGGAGTCGCGCATCGCGCCGCCCGGTGGCGCGGCGGCTCCGTACTACACGTCCCCGTCGGAGGACTTCTCCCGGCCCGGCCGCACCTGGCTGCCCACGATGGGCCTGACCCGCTTCCCGGTCTACGACCTGGTGTCGACCTGGTACCACGAGGGCGTGCCCGGCCACCACCTCCAGCTCGCGCAGTGGACGCACGTGGCGGACAGCCTCTCCCGCTACCAGGCCACGGTCGGCATGGTCAGCGCCAACGCCGAGGGCTGGGCGCTGTACGCGGAGCGGCTGATGGACGAACTGGGCTACCTCGGCGACCCGGAGGAACGCCTCGGCTACCTGGACGCGCAGATGATGCGCGCGGTGCGGGTGATCATCGACATCGGTATGCACCTGGAGCTGGAGATCCCGGCCGATTCCCCGTTCCACCCGGGCGAGCGCTGGACCCCGGAACTGGCGCAGGAGTTCTTCGGGGCGCACAGCAGCCGCCCGGCGGACTTCGTGGAGAGCGAGCTGACCCGGTATCTGACCATGCCGGGCCAGGCGATCGGCTACAAGCTGGGCGAGCGGGTCTGGCTGCTGGGCCGGGAGCGGGCGCGGGCGCGGCACGGCGCCGCGTTCGATCTGAAGGCGTGGCACATGGCGGCGCTGTCCCAGGGCTCGCTGGGCCTGGACGACCTGCTGGACGAGCTGTCCCGGCT
>NZ_JACBWZ010000538.1 GCF_013870595.1 Streptomyces sp. WELS2
AGCGCCAGCTCGACCCGGACGCCTCCCGGCTGGTGCGGTGCCACCTGGCCGAGCTGGGCGTGGAGGTGCACACCGAGTGCCGGGTGCGGGACGTGCGCTGCGCGGCCGGCGCGGTCCGCTCGGTGGAACTGGCCGACGGTTACGCCCTCGACGCCGACCTCGTCGTCCTCGCCTGCGGGACGCGTCCCCGTACGGGTCTGGCCGAGCAGGCGGGCCTCGCCGTGCGCGAGGGCGTCCTGGTGGACGACGAGCTGCGCACCTCCGACCCGCGCATCCACGCCATCGGCGACTGCGCCCAGCACGACGGCACGGTCTACGGCCTGGCCGCCCCGGCACTCGAACAGGCCGATGCGCTCGCCGGGTTGCTCGCGGGCGACGCCACCGCCCGCTATCGCGGGACCCGTTCCCTGACCCGGCTGACCCTGACCGGTCCCGGCTCCCCCCTCGACCTCGCCGCGTTCGGCGAGACCGAGGCGCGCCCCGGCGACGACGTCGTGCGGCTCGCCGACGCCACCCGGGGCACCTACCGCAAGGTCGTCGTCCGCGACGACCGCCTGGTCGGCGGGGTCCTCGTCGGCGAACTCGGCACCGTCGGCGCGCTCGCCCGCGCCTGGGAGGGAGCGGAGCCGCTCCCCGGCGACGGGCCCCTGCTGCACCTGCTCACCAACGATGGAGGCTCCTGAATGACCGCCACCCCGGGGGCCACCCCCGCCCCCACGATCGTGCTCGTCGGCCACGGCATGGTCGGCCAGCGCTTCCTGGAGGCGCTGGCCGAGCGCGGCCTGACCGCCACGCACCGCGTGGTCGTGCTGTGCGAGGAACCGCGTCCGGCGTACGACCGCGTGCAGCTCACCTCGTACTTCTCGGGCCGTACGCCCGAGGACCTCTCCCTGACCGACATGGAGTTCGTCAAGGACCACGGCATCGAGCTGCACATCGGCGACCCGGCCGAGTCCGTCGACCGCGAGGCGCGGACGGTGACCGCGCGGTCCGGCCTGGTCGTCGGTTACGACGTGCTGGTGCTGGCCACCGGCTCCTACCCGTTCGTGCCGCCGGTGCCGAACAAGGACGCCACCGGCTGTTTCGTCTACCGCACCATCGAGGACCTGCTCGCCATCGAGGAGTACGCGAAGTCCCGGGCGACGACGGGTGCCGTGGTCGGCGGCGGGCTGCTCGGCCTGGAGGCCGCCGGGGCGCTCAAGGGGCTCGGACTGGACACGCACATCGTGGAGTTCGCGCCGCGTCTGATGCCGGTGCAGGTGGACGAGGGCGGCGGCGCGGCCCTGCTGCGCACCATCGAGCAGATGGGCCTGACGGTCCACACCGGCGTGGGCACCCAGGAGATCGTCACGGACGCCGAGGGTGCCGTCACCGGCATGAAGCTGTCCGACGGGTCCGAAGTCGCCACCGACCTGGTGGTGTTCAGCGCCGGCGTCCGGCCCCGTGACCAGCTCGCCCGGGACGCGGGCCTGACGGTCGGCGAGCGCGGCGGCATCGCGGTGGACGAACAGTGCCGGACCGTGTCCGACCCGCACGTCTTCGCGATCGGCGAGTGCGCGCTGGCCGCCGACGGCCGGGTGTACGGCCTGGTGGCGCCGGGCTACGAACAGGCCGAGACGGCCGCGGCCACCATCGCCGCCGACGAGGCCGCCTTCACCGGCGCCGACCTGTCGACCAAGCTGAAGCTGCTCGGCGTGGACGTCGCCTCCTTCGGCGACGCGCACGGCACCACCGAGGACTGCCTGGACGTCGTCTACTCCGACTCGCGCGCGGGCCTGTACAAGAAGCTGGTCATCGGCGCGGACGGCACCCTGCTCGGCGGCATCCTGGTCGGGGACGCGGAGGCGTACGGCACGCTGCGCGCGCTCACCGGCTCGGTGCCCCCCGTCTCCCCCGAGTCGCTGGTCCTGCCCGCCGGAGCGGGCGCGGGGGACCGGCTCGGCCCGTCCGCGCTGCCGGACGAGGCGGTCATCTGCTCCTGCCACAACGTCAGCAAGGGCACCATCCGCGGCGCGGTCACCGAGCACGGCTGCACCACCGTGCCCGAGGTGAAGAAGTGCACCAAGGCCGGTACCGGCTGCGGCAGTTGTGTGAAGGTGCTGGGGCAGCTGGTCACCGCCGAGCTGGAGGCGTCCGGCGTCGAGGTCGACAAGGGGCTGTGCGGCTGCTTCGCCCAGACCCGCGAGGAGCTGTACGAGATCGTCCTCGCGCTGCGCATCACCTCCTACCGGGAGCTGCTGGACCGCTACGGCCGCGAGGGCGCCCGGGGCGGGGAGGGCTGCGAGGTGTGCAAGCCGACGGTCGGCTCGATCATCGCCTCCCTCGCCCCCGCCATCGGCGCGAGCGGCTATGTCCTGGACGGCGAGCAGGCCGCGCTCCAGGACACCAACGACCACTTCCTCGCCAACCTCCAGAAGAACGGCTCGTACTCGGTCGTGCCGCGCATCCCCGGCGGGGAGATCGCGCCCGAGAAGCTGATCGTGATCGGGGAGATCGCCCGGGACTTCGGCCTCTACACGAAGATCACCGGCGGGCAGCGGATCGACATGTTCGGCGCCCGGGTGGAGCAGCTGCCATTGATCTGGGCCCGGCTGGTGGACGCCGGCTTCGAGTCGGGGCACGCCTACGGCAAGGCGCTGCGCACGGTGAAGTCCTGCGTGGGCTCCACCTGGTGCCGCTACGGCGTGCAGGACTCCGTGAAGATGGCGATCGACCTGGAGCTGCGCTACCGGGGCCTCAGGTCGCCGCACAAGCTGAAGTCGGCGGTCTCCGGCTGCCAGCGCGAGTGCGCGGAGGCCCGGTCGAAGGACTTCGGGGTGATCGCCACCGCGAACGGCTGGAACCTGTACGTCGGCGGGAACGGCGGCGCCACCCCGCGCCACGCCGACCTGCTCGCCCAGGACCTGTCCGACGCCGAACTGGTCCGGCTGATCGACCGGTTCCTGATGTTCTACATCCGCACCGCCGACCGGCTGGAGCGCACCTCCACCTGGCTGGAGCGCGTCCCCGGCGGCCTGGACCACGTACGGGACGTGGTGGTGCACGACTCGCTCGGCATCTGCGACGAGCTGGAGCGGCTGATGCGGGAGCACGTGGCGCACTACCGGGACGAGTGGGCCGAGACCGTGGGCGACCCGGAGAAGCTGGCCCGGTTCGTGTCCTTCGTGAACGCCCCGGACACGCCCGACCCGGTGGTCTCCTTCGTCCCCGAGCGCGACCAGATCAAGCCCGACCTGCCGCTGCTGACCATCGGGCTGCGGCCCGCCGACGACGTCCTGGAAGGAAGCGCCCAGCGATGACCCTGGCAGTTGAGACGACCGATCTGAAGGTCCAGCTCGGGCTGGCGGACGGCTGGTTCACGGTCTGCGACCTGAGCGTGCTGGTCCCCGGCCGGGGGGTGGCGGCCCTGCTGCCGGACGGCCGCCAGGCGGCCCTCTTCCGGGACCGCGCGGACCGGCTGTACGCCGTCGGCAACCGCGACCCGTTCACCGGGGCGGCCGTCCTCTCCCGCGGCCTGACCGGCACCCACCAGGGCCGCCCCTTCGTGGCCTCCCCCCTGCTCAAGCAGCGCTTCGACCTGCTCAGCGGCGTCTGCCTGGACGACGAGACGGTGCGGATCCCGGTGTACGAGGTGCGCACGGTGTCGTGAGACCCAGGTTTCTTGACCGATCGGTTCATCAACCATAGGCTGCCACGCATGGGCAGGACCAAGGAATTCGACCCGGACGCCGCGCTGCAGTCGGCACTCGAGCTGTTCTGGCGGCGCGGCTACGAGGCCACCTCGATGGCCGACCTGGTCGAGCACCTGGGCATCGGCAAGGCGAGCCTGTACGCGACCTTCGGCAGCAAGCACGAGCTGTACCTGAGGGCGCTGGACCGGTACGGACAGGCACAGAATCCGGTGCTGGTCCGCGAGCTGTCCGCGCCCGGCCCGGTACTGCCGGCCGTGCGCGGCCTGGTCCGGCGGTTCGCCGCCGAGGCCACCACGGCGGCCACCCGGGAACAGGGCTGCCTGGTCACCAACACGGCGGTCGAACTGGCCCCGCACGACCGGGAGGCCGCCCGCCGGGTGGAGCACAGCTGGGACACCGTCGAGACCCTGCTGCACTCCGCCCTGGCGCGCGCCCGCGCGCAGGGCGAGCTGGCGCCGGAGCGCGATCCGCTGGCCCTCGCCCGGATGCTGCTGGTACTGCTCCAGGGGCTCAGGGTCGTCGGCAAGGCGTCGGCGGACCCGGCCCGGGTGCGGGACGCGGCGGAGCAGGCCCTGGCGCTGCTGGACTGACCTCTCGCCCGAGGACGCGCCCCTCCTTGTGGGGGCGCGTTTTTCCGGCCCGCAAACTGAACCGATCGTTCCAGACAAAAGGGACTACATCATGGCGCACCGCTTCTCCGGCCGGACCGCACTCGTCACCGGCGCCGGC
>NZ_JACBWZ010000539.1 GCF_013870595.1 Streptomyces sp. WELS2
GCCGCCGCGCTGCCCGCGGGCGCCGAAGTCCTCACCGCGGAGGACGACTTCACCTCCGTGCTCAACCCGTTCCACGTCCGCGGCGACCTCAAGGTGCGCACGGTCCCGCTGGAGCGGATCGCCGAGTCCGTCCGGCCGGGCACCGCGCTGGTCGCGGTCAGCGCGGCGCAGTCCGCCGACGGCCGGCTCGCCGACCTGCCCGCCCTGCGCGAGGCCGCCCGTGCCCACGGCGCCCGCACCTACGTCGACTTCTCGCAGGCCGCCGGCTGGCTGCCCTTCGACGCGGACGCCTACGACTTCACCGCGAGCGTCGCCTTCAAGTGGCTGCTGGGCCCGCACGGCGCCGCCTTCCTCACCGTGCCCGAGGACTTCGGCGGACTCACCCCGCTGCTCGCGGGCTGGGTCGCGGCCGAGCACCCGTGGGACAGCTGCTACGGCCCGGTGGCCGAACTCGCCCACTCGGCCCGGCGGTTCGACCTCACCCACGCCCTGTTCACCTTCGCCGGACTGCGCCGGTCGCTCGAGCTCGTCGAGGAACTGGGCGTGCCCGCCATCCACGCCCACGACACGGCGCTCGCCGACCGGTTCCGCGTGGGGCTCGCCGCGCTCGGCCACGAGCCGGTGCCGGCCCCCGGCTCGGCGATCGTCTCGGTGCCCGGACTGGGCGCCCGGCAGCGGGAGCTGGGCGAGGCGGGCATCGAGGTCTCCGACCGCGCGGGCAACCTGCGCGCGGCCTTCCACCTCTACAACACGCCCGAGGACGTGGACCGCCTGCTGGCCGCGCTGTCCGCCTGACCGTCCCGGTCCTCCCGCGCGGCCCCCGCGCACAGATTGGCCTCCATCCGGCCGAGCAGCCCGAGCAGTTGCTCGCGCTCGGCGGGCGTCAGCCCGGCGCAGCTCTCCTCCTCCAGCGTGCTCCACAGCCGCGCCACCTCGTCCAGCAGCCGCGCCCCGGACTCGGTGGCCTCCACGAGGACCGCGCGCCGGTCCGCCGGGTCCGGCAGCCTCCGCACATGACCGGCCTGCTCCAGCCGCTGGAGCATCTTCGTCACCGTGGACGGGTCCAGCCCGAGCAGCCGGATCAGCTCCGACTGCCGGGCCGGGCCGCGCTCCCACAGGTGCATCATCACCAGTTCCTGGCCCGGGTAGAGGCCGAGTCCGCGCAGCAGTCCGGCGGCGGCCGTGCGGTGCAGCCGCGCCACCCGGCTCAGCGCGTGCCCGACCGGTCCGCCCCGGGCGGCGGCGGGCAGTCCGGCGCGGGAGATCCCGGCGACGTCCGCCGTCGCCGGTTCTTTGCTGGCGTCCATGGGTGGCTCCCGCGCTGCTCGTGGATCCGGTCCGTACGGTCCCGAAGCGTACCCACCGCCATTTGATTGGTCGGCCAATTAATGGGGTAGGGTAGTTCGCGTCAAGCTACTTGGCCGACCAATCAAATCTTCCCGGAGGGTACCCGTGACCACCGCCTTCGACCCCGTGGACCTCCCCGGCCTCCGGCTGGCCAACCGCGTCGCCATGGCGCCGATGACCCGCAGCCGGGCCGCCGCCGGCGGACTGCCCACCGCCCTGACCGCCGAGTACTACGCCCAGCGCGCCTCGGCCGGCCTCATCGTCACCGAGGGGATCCAGCCCTCGGCCGTCGGCCAGGGCTATCCCGACACCCCCGGTCTGCACACCGCCGGACAGATCGCCGCCTGGCGCACCGTGACCGACGCCGTGCACGCCGCCGGCGGCCGGATCTTCGCCCAGCTCATGCACACCGGCCGCGTCGGCCACCCCGACCTGCTGCCCGGGGGACTGGTCAACGTGGCCCCCTCGGCGGTGGCGGCGCGCGGCCGGGTGTACACCCACCAGGGACCCAAGGACTTCGTCACGCCCCGGGAACTGTCCGAGGCGGAGATCCGCGCCACCCTCGCCGACTTCGCGGCGGCGGCCCGGGGCGCCGTCGAGGCCGGGTTCGACGGGGTCGAACTCCACGGCGCCAACGGGTATCTCGTCCACCAGTTCCTGGCGCCCGGCAGCAATCGGCGCACCGACGGCTGGGGCGGTTCCGTGCCGGGCCGTGTCCGCTTCGCCGTGGAGGCCGTCCGGGCCGTCGCCGAGGCGATCGGCCCCGGCCGCACCGCCCTGCGGATCTCCCCGGGAAACCCCCTCAACGACATCGAGGAGCCCGAGCCGGAGCAGGCGTACACCGCGCTGCTCGACGCGCTGGAGCCGCTGGGCCTCGCCTATCTGCACGTGATGGAGAGCGCCGGCTTCCGCGCCCTGACGCCCGTACTGCGCAAGCGCTTCGGCGGAATCCTCGTCCTCAACCCGGCGACCGAGGGCCCCACCGGCCCGGACGCCCTCGCCCTGGTCGAGGACGGCTCGGCCGACCTGATCGCCTTCGGCCGGCTGTTCCTCGCCAACCCCGACCTCCCGGCCCGCCTGCGCGCCGGCGGACCGTTCAACCCGGCGGACCCGGCGGCCTTCTACGGCGGCGGAGCCGAGGGCTACACGGACTACCCGGCGCTGTGACCGCGCGTCGCGAGGGCCTTCGGCGGTGTGCGAAGGCCCTCGCGGACGGACGGGCTCAGCGGACCGGTGTGAAGTCCCGGGCCCCGATGAACTCCGGTCGGCGCACCGGTGCGGCGAACGGTTCCACGGCCGTGTTCTCCACGCTGTTGAACACGATGAACACGTTGCTGCGCGGGTACGGCGTGATGTTGTCGCCCGAGCCGTGCATGCAGTTGCAGTCGAACCAGGTCGCCGAGCCGGCCTTGCCGGTGAACAGGCGGATGCCGTGCTCGCTCGCCAGGGCGGTCAGCGCCTCGTCGGACGGGGTGCCCGCGTCCTGCATCTGGAGGGACTTCTTGTAGTTGTCCTTCGGCGTGGCACCCGCGCAGCCCAGGAACGTCTTGTGCGAACCCGGCATGATCATCAGGCCGCCGTTGGTGTCGAGGTTCTCGGTCAGCGCGATCGAGACGGACACCGTCCGCATGTTCGGCAGGCCGTCCTCGGCGTGCCAGGTCTCGAAGTCCGAGTGCCAGTAGAAGCCGCTCGCGCCGAAGCCCGGCTTGACGTTGATCCGGGACTGGTGGACGTACACGTCCGAGCCGAGGATCTGGCGGGCGCGGCCCACCACGCGCGGATCGCGCACCAGGTTCGCGAAGACCTCGCTGATCCGGTGCACCTCGAAGACCGAGCGGATCTCCTTCGACTTCGGCTCCACGATGGAGCGTTCGTCGGCGCGGACCTCCGGGTCGGAGACCAGCCGGTCCAGCTCACGCTTGTAGACCTCGACCTCGTCCGGCGTGATCAGCTGGTCGACGGCGAGGAAGCCGTCCCGCTCGTACGCCTGGAGGTCGGCGGTGGTGATCGGACCCGGGGTGTCCGGGGCGCCCCAGATGACGGGGTCCTGGCGGGGGACGGTCACCTCGGCGGTGCCGCGGGTCGGGTAGAGATCCTTCACGGTGGCGGTGGTCATGGGGTTCTCACACCTCCTCGGGCTCGGTGAGCAGGGGGTAGACGCCGTTCTCGTCGTGGTCCTCCCGGCCGGTGACCGGCGGGTTGAACACGCAGATGCAGTGGAAGTCCTCCTTGACGCGCAGCGTGTGCCGCTCGTGCCCGTCGAGGAGGTACATGGTGCCGGGCGTGATGGTGTAGGTCCGGCCGGTCTCGTGGTCGGTGAGTTCCGCCTCGCCCCGGGTGCAGACGACGGCCTCGATGTGGTTGGCGTACCACATCGACGTCTCCGTCCCGGCGTACAGAATCGTTTCGTGCAGGGAGAAGCCGACCCGCTCCTTCGCGAGGACGATCCGCTTGCTCTCCCAGGTGCCCGACGCCGCCTTCACATGGCGGTCGGTGCCCTCGATCTCCTTGAACGATCGGACGATCACGGTGGTGCTCTTCCTCCCTGCCCGGCCTCGCCGGGCGGTTCGCGGGCGGTCCCAGGCGCTCCGTGGGCGTTCCCCGGGCGCTCTGTGAGCGGTCGGTCTTCAGGCGGTCTCGCGGACGGAGCGGGCGAGAATGCTCAGGCCCTCGTCCAGTTCCTCGGGGGTGACGGTGAGCGCGGGCAGCAGCTTGACGACCTCGCCCTCGGGGCCGGACGTCTCGATCAGCAGCCCCAGTTCGAAGGCGCGCCGGGCGACCCGCGCGGCCCGGTCCTTGGCGTGGAACTCCAGGCCCCACACCAGCCCGCGCCCGCGGTACTCCTTGACGTCGGCGAGGTTCTCCTCGGTGATGGAGATCAGCGCCCGCTCGACCTGCTCACCGCGGGCGCGGGTCTGCTTCTCCATGGCCGAGCCGTCGGTCCAGTACGTCTCCAGGGCGGCGGTGGCGGTGACGAAGGCGGGGTTGTTGCCGCGGAAGGTGCCGTTGTGCTCGCCGGGCTCCCACACGTCCAGCTCGGGCCGGAACAGGCACAGCGACATC
>NZ_JACBWZ010000054.1 GCF_013870595.1 Streptomyces sp. WELS2
TGATCTCGGTTCCTTGTACTGGGTCGGACCCGGCGGCGGTACCGCCGCCGCCGGCACCGGCCGCGCCCTGCGCCCCGCCGACGTCAGCTGCGACCGGCTGCGCGGCTTCCGCTCCGGCCAGACCCTCACCGCGGCCGGCTCCCGCGCCCTGCTGGACGCCTTCGCCACCCGCCCCGGCCGCACCAACGCCCTGATCACCTACGAATCCGAACTGCTCGCCCTGAACGCCTCCGGCCGCCTCCGCGAACCCCTGACGATCGTCCACCCCGCCGACGGCATGGTCCTGGCGGACTACCCGCTGCTCCTGCTCGACCCCGGCCGCCGCGACGCCTACGACCGGGTGGTGGACTGGCTCACCGCCCCCGGCCACCAGCGCGAGATCATGCGCCGCACCCTGCGCCGCCCGGTCAGCACCGAGGTGCCCCGCGACGCCCGGCTGACCGCGCCCCTGGACAACGCCCTGTACTACCCGGACGACCCGGCCGTCCTCGACCGCCTCCTCGCCGACTACGGCGACCCGGCCCGCCGAGGCGCCGACCAGGTCATCTTCCTGCTGGACTTCTCCGCCTCCATGCGCGGCGCCCGCACCCGCGCCCTGCGCGCCGCGTTCGCCGCGCTCAGCGGCGCGGACGGCTCCGCCCGCGCCAAGTTCGTCCGCTTCCACCAGGGGGAGCGGCTCACCGTCGTACGCTTCGGCGGCCACCCACTGGCCGAGCGCACGGTCACCGTGCGCGGCCCCGCCGACCTCAAGACGCTCGCCGGCTTCGTCGCCGAGGACGGCTACGACGGCTCCACCGCCGTCTGGACCGCCCTGGACCACGGCTACCGCACCGCCGAACAGGCCCTGCGCGCCGACCCCGCCCGGCTGGTGTCCATCGTGCTGATGACGGACGGCGAGAACAACGCGGGCATCGGCCCGGCCGCCTTCGCCGCCCGCTACCGCGCCCGCCCCGCCGACGTCCGCGCCGTGCGCACCTACCCCGTCCGCTTCGGCGACGCCGACGCGGCGGAGCTGCGCCGGGCCGCCGAGCTGACCGGCGGACGCCTGGCCGACGCCCGCTCCTCTTCCCTGTCCACCGCGTTCAAGGAGATCCGTGGCTGTTCTTGACGGCACCTGGTGGAGCGCCTGGTGGGGCCCGATGACCTGGTGGCTGCTGGCCCTCGCCGGCCTGCTCGTGCTGGCCGGGCGGGCGCTGCGGCGCGGACTGGCCCGGCTCGGCAAGACCGCCGCCGACCCCGCCTATCTGCCCCTGTACCTCGACAACGACGCGGTCATGGGCCTGTTCAAGATGGGCAACTACAAGGCGGCCCTGCGCAAGGAGGTCGAGGAACGGCGCATCCGCAACGCCGGCTGCCTCGCCGTCATCCCGCTGGTCTCCCTGCTGCTGAAGGTGACCGGCGGCAGCACCACCGAAGTGGTCGCGAAGTACGTGGAGAACAGCGAGCCCATCTCCGTGATCGGCCTGCTGCTGTCCGTGCTGCGCCGGGGCGACGCCCTGGTGGAGGTCCGGCTGCGGCCCGACTCCGGGACCGTCCTCCCCAACCGCGCCCTCCTCGGCGAGCTGGCCCGCACCGGACCGGCCACCACGGTGCCGCTGAGCGAGATAGGGGAGTTCGTCATGGTCACCGGCCGGTTCGAGGCGGCCGACAGCCGGGGCGGCACCCTGCTGATGCGGGCCCCCTACGCCGACGGCGGCCCCACCGCGCACCTCAGGGTCGTGCTGCGCGGCGACGGCCTGCTCACCCCGGACAAGGAACTGCCCGAGGGCCAGTTCCAGGCGCACTGCCTGGGCAAGGTGACCAGCTGGGACCCCGACGCCCGGGAGGTCGTCCTCCAGTACCCCGTCGCCGTCTTCCGCTGACCCGCACCGGGCCGGAACCGGGGGGTGGGCACCGGGACAAAGCGGTACGTCGGCGATACTGGGGCACATGGCTTACGACGATCTTCGCTCCCTGCTCCGGGCGCTGGAGCGCGAGGGCGACCTCAAGCGCATCAAGGCCGAGGTCGACCCGTATCTGGAGGTCGGGGAGATCGTCGACCGGGTGCAGAAGTCCGGCGGCCCGGCGCTCCTCTTCGAGAACGTGCGCGGCTCGGACCTGCCCCTCGCCATGAACGTGTACGGCACCGACCGCCGGCTGCTGAAGGCGCTGGGCCTGAAGTCGTACGACGAGATCTCCGACAAGATCGGCGGCCTGCTGCGGCCCGAGCTGCCGCACGGCTTCGTCGGCGTGCGCGAGGCGTTCGGCAAGCTCGGCGCGATGGCCCACGTCCCGCCGCGCAAGGTCAAGGAGGCGCCGGTGCAGGAGGTCGTCCTGCACGGTGACGACGTGGACCTGGAGCGGCTCCCGGCCCTGTTCACCTGGCCCGGGGACGGCGGCTCCTTCTTCAACCTGGGCCTGACCCACACCAAGGACCCCGAGACCGGCGTCCGCAACCTGGGCCTGTACCGCCTCCAGCGCCACGACAAGCGCACGATCGGCATGCACTGGCAGATCCACAAGGACAGCCGGAACCACTACCAGGTCGCCGCGCGCCGGGGCGAGCGCCTCCCGGTGGCCATCGCCTTCGGCTGCCCGCCCGCCGTGACCTACGCCTCCACGGCCCCCCTGCCCGGCGACATCGACGAGTACCTCTTCGCCGGCTTCCTCGCGGGCAAGCGGATCGAGATGACCGACTGCAAGACGGTCCCGCTCCAGGTGCCCGCCCACGCCGAGGTGGTCCTGGAGGGCTGGCTGGAGCCCGGCGAGACGCTGCCCGAGGGCCCCTTCGGCGACCACACCGGCTTCTACACCCCGCAGGAGCCGTTCCCGGCCCTGAGGATCGACTGCGTGACGATGCGCCGGCGCCCGCTGCTCCAGTCGATCGTCGTCGGCCGCCCCCCGACGGAGGACGGCCCCCTCGGCCGGGCCACGGAGCGCTTCTTCCTGCCCCTGCTGAAGATCATCGTCCCGGACATCGTGGACTACCACCTGCCCGAGGCCGGCGGCTTCCACAACTGCGCGATCGTCTCGATCGACAAGAAGTACCCCAAGCACGCGCAGAAGGTGATGCACGCCATCTGGGGGGCGCACATGATGTCCCTCACCAAGCTGATCGTGGTCGTGGACGCCGACTGCGACGTCCACGACCTGCACGAGGTCGCCTGGCGGGCCCTCGGCAACACCGACTACGCCCGTGACCTCACGGTCGTCGAAGGCCCCGTCGACCACCTCGACCACGCCTCCTACCAGCAGTTCTGGGGCGGCAAGGCGGGCATCGACGCCACGCGGAAGTGGCCGGAGGAGGGCTACACCCGCGACGGCGGGTGGCCGGAGATGGTCCTCTCGGACCCGGATACGGCGGCCCTGGTGGACCGCCGCTGGAAGGAGTACGGGCTGTGAGCAGCGCTGCCGCAATCGCCCAGCCGGGCCGGACCAAGGCGTTCCTGCGCCTGGTGATGATCGAGCACTCGGTCTTCGCGCTCCCCTTCGCCTACATCGCCTCCCTGACGGCGATGTACGAGTGGGACGAGAACATCCACTGGGGCCGGCTGCTGCTGGTCACCGTCTGTATGGTCGGCCTGCGCACCTTCGCGATGGCGGTCAACCGGATCATCGACCGCGAGATCGACGCCCGTAACCCGCGCACCGCGCACCGGGAACTGGTGACCGGCGCGATGTCGGTCCGGCACGCCTGGACCGGCGCGCTGATCGCCCTGGTGGTCTTCCTGGGCGCGGCGGCCCTGCTCAACCCGCTGTGCCTGGCCCTGGCCCCGGTCGCGGTGGTGCCGATGGTGGTCTACCCCTACGGCAAGCGGTTCACCAACTTCCCGCAGGCCATCCTCGGCCTCGCCCAGGCCATGGGCCCGGTCGGCGGCTGGCTGGCGATCAGCGGGGAGTGGTCGTGGAACGCGGTGATCCTGGGCCTCGCCGTCGGCGTCTGGATCGGCGGGTTCGACCTGATCTACGCCTGCCAGGACGTGGAGACGGACCGCGAGATCGGCGTGAAGTCGGTCCCGGCCCGCTTCGGCGTCCCGGCCGCGATCTGGGGCGCCCGCGCGTGCCACACGGTCACCACGGCCCTGTTCGTCTGGTACGCCCTGGCCACCGGCGCCGGCGCGTTCTTCTGGCTCGGCCTGGTGATCGTCGCGGCGGCCTTCGTCTACGAGCACAGGATCGTCCGGCCGCATGACCTGACCCGTCTGAACAGGGCGTTCTTCTCGGTCAACGGGTTCATCGGCATCGCGCTTTTCGTGTGCGCCCTGCTGGACCTGCTGGTACGGGGACTCACCGTCTAGCCCGCCCCCGCCCCGCGAGGGCGCTGCGGCCGGATGGCCGGAACCCCCACCGGTCCTGAGCCCCTGTGCGCGCGCCGGTAGGCTCAAGGTGTGAACGCAGGAGAAACGCAGCGCGTGCCTTGGATCGTGGGGGTGTCCGGAGCTTCCGGCACGCCGTACGCGGCGGCCGTGCTGCGGGCGCTGCTGGCGGCCGGGGAAGCGGTGGACCTGGTGGTCAGCCGGGCCTCGCGGCTGACGCTGCTGGACGAGACGGGCCTGCCCTTCCGTGACGCCCACTGGCAGGACGACCTCGCGGAATGGCTGGCCCGGGGTGCCGACGGCAAGCCCGGGACCTTCGACGTGGACGTCAGCGGCGTCCGCTACTGGAGGGCGGGCGACCTCGCGGCCGGACCGTCCTCCGGCTCGTACCCGGCCCGCGGCATGCTCATCGTGCCCGCCTCCACCGCCTGCGTGGCCGGCGTGGCGCTCGGCCTGTCCAAGGACCTCCTCCAGCGCGCGGCGAGCGTCACGCTGAAGGAGCGCCGCCCGCTGGTGGTGTCCGTGCGGGAGGCCCCCCTGAACGGCCAGACGCTGCGCCACCTGGTCGCCCTGGACGACGCCGGCGCCTCGGTGGTACCGGCCTCGCCCGCCTTCTACGCGGGCGCCACCCACATCCAGGACCTGGTGGACTTCGTGGCCGGCCGGGTGCTGGACGCGGCGGGTGTCGCCCACGGTCTGTACCGGCGCTGGCGAGGAGACCTGGGCGGCGGCCTGCCGGACGGCACCCGGGGCGACTAGCAGTACGTACCTCTCATCACTCCAGGAACTTTCACCGGAAGGCTTCGATCGCATGGACGCGGTGGACAGGCAGCTCATCCAGGCCCTGAGGGAGAACGGCCGGGCCTCGTACGCGGAGCTGGGGCGCCTGGTCGGCCTGTCGGGCCCCAGCGTCACCGACCGCATCAACCGGCTGGAGGCGGCCGGTGTCATCACCGGCTACCGGGCCACGGTGAACGCGGCCTCGCTCGGCCTCGGTGTCACCGCCCTGATCGGCATCTCCCTCTCCGACGCGGCCGACCACGAGGACGTCGCCCAGCGGCTGCGGGACCTGCCGGAGATCGAGGACTGCTGGTTCATCGCGGGCGACGACTCGTACATGCTCAAGGTCCGGGCGTCGGACGTGGACGGGCTGGAGCGGACCATCCGCCGGCTCAGCGGCACCAAGGGCGTCTCCCGGACCCGTACCACCATCGTGCTGTCCACGAAGTGGGAGAACCGGGTCGGGGAGCTGCCCGAAGAGGTCTAGGGATACCGTTGGTCGGGCTGTCGTAGAAAGGTGTTGCCATGGACGTCGGGCTCAAGCGCGAGCTGGAGGAGAAGGTCCGCTCCGGGGAGCGGCTGACCCGCGAGGACGGCATCGCGCTGTACGAGTCGGACGACCTGGCCTGGCTCGGCGGTCTGGCCCACGAGGTGCGCACCCGCAAGAACGGTGACGTCGTCCACTTCAACGTCAACCGTCACCTCAACATGACGAACGTGTGCACCGCGTCCTGTGCCTACTGCTCGTTCCAGCGCAAGCCGGGCGAGAAGGACGCGTACACGATGCGCATCGAGGAGGCCGTCAAGCTCGCCAAGGCGATGGAGTCGGAGAACCTCACCGAGCTGCACATCGTCAACGGTCTGCACCCGAACCTGCCGTGGCGGTACTACCCGCGGTCGCTGCGGGAGCTGAAGAAGGCGCTGCCGAACGTGTCGCTGAAGGCGTTCACGGCGACCGAGATCCACCACTTCGAGACGATCAGCGGGCTGACCGCCTCGGAGATCCTGGACGAGCTGATCGACGCGGGCCTGGAGTCGCTGACCGGTGGCGGCGCGGAGATCTTCGACTGGGAGGTCCGGCAGCACATCGTGGACCACCGCACCCACTGGGAGGACTGGTCCCGCATCCACCGGCTGGCGCACGAGAAGGGTCTGAAGACCCCGTGCACCATGCTGTACGGCCACATCGAGGAGCCGCGGCACCGCGTCGACCACGTGCTGCGGCTGCGCGAGCTCCAGGACGAGACGAACGGCTTCCAGGTCTTCATCCCGCTGCGTTACCAGCACGACTTCGTGGACGTGAAGGACGGCAAGGTACGCAACACGCTCCAGGCGCGGACGAAGATGGCGACCGGCGCGGAGGCGCTGAAGACGTTCGCGGTGTCCCGGCTGCTGTTCGACAACGTGCCGCACGTGAAGGTCTTCTGGGTGATGCACGGCGTGCAGACCGCCCAGCTGGCCCTGCAGCACGGCGCGGACGACATGGACGGCTCGGTCGTCGAGTACAAGATCACCCACGACGCGGACAACTACGGCACGCCGAACAAGCTGACCCGGGAAGACCTCCTGGAGCTGATCCGCGACGCCGGCTTCCGCCCCGTGGAACGCAACACCCGCTACGAGATCATCCGCGAGTACGAGGGCCCGGACCCGTCCCGCCGCGACGAGCCCCAGCCGATGCGGGTCTGACGATTCGGCCGCTTCCGGGGCGAGGCCCCGGCGTCCCCGCCCAAGGGACGCGGGGCCCGATTCCAGCCGACGGCGCCTGGTCCGGCCCAAGGGGCGCGGGGAGCCGCGCGACCAGCCACGACGCGCCCGCAGCCGGGTGACGGCCTGGACAACCCCTCGCTTCTCCGCCGGAGCGAGGGGTACTCGCCCGGCATGCCCACCACGAAGGCCCCCGAGGACCAGTACACCGCGGCACCCTTCGTCCCCAAGGGCGCCGGTCTCGGCGCCCTGCGCCAGGCCGCCTCGGGCTGTCGCGGCTGCCCCCTCCACGGTCCCGCCACCCAGACGGTCTTCGGCGCCGGGAGTGCCGACGCCCGCGTCATGCTCGTGGGGGAGCAGCCCGGCGATCAGGAGGACCGTCAGGGGAAACCGTTCGTCGGCCCGGCGGGCAAGTTGCTCGACCGGGCGCTCGAAGAGGCCGGCATCGATCCCGCCGAGACCTATGTGACGAACGCGGTGAAGCACTTCAAGTTCACGCGGGCCGAGCCCCGCAAGCGCCGCATCCACAAGGCGCCGAGCCTGAGGGAGATGACGGCCTGCGGCCCCTGGCTCGCGGCGGAGCTGGCGCTGGTGGAGCCGGAGCTGATCGTGGTCCTGGGCGCCACGGCCGGCAAGGCCCTGCTGGGGTCGTCCTTCCGGGTGGGCGAGGTCCGCGGCACGGTGCTGGAGCGGGAGATCCACGGCCGCCCCGAACGCCTCGTACCGACCGTGCACCCCTCCTCGGTGCTGCGGGCGCGGGACGACGACCGCAGGGCCGCGTACGAGGGCCTGGTGGCCGATCTCGAGGTGGCGGTCCGAGCCCTCGGGTAATGGATACACTCCGCTGGTGCCACTTACCTTCACCTTGGATCCCGCGATCACCCCGGCCCTGCGCGACGGCATCCTCGACCTGTGGACGGACGTCTCGAACGCGGGCGGTTCCGTCGGCTTCGTACCCCCGGTGACCCCTGACGAGATACGGCCCGAGCTGGTGCGCCACTTCGTGGCGATGGCCGAGGGCCGCACCCGGCTGCTCGTGGGTCGCGACGAGGCCGGCCGGGTGGCCGCGGCCGCCTTCCTCGCCCGCACCACGCACCGGCTGACGACGCACTGGCTGTGGCTGTACACGGTGATGGTCCACCCCCGCCATCAGGGCCGGGGCCACGGCCGGGACCTGATGGCCGCCGCCGGGGAGGCGGCCCGTGGCCTCGGGGGCGTGGAGGCGATCCGGCTGACCTGCCGGGGCGGGCACGGCCTGGAGCGGTTCTACGCCTCCTGCGGCTACAAGGAGGTCGGCCGGGTCCCGGACGCCATCCGGGTCGGGCCCGGCGACGACCGCGACGAGATCGTCATGCTGCTGCCGCTGCGCTGACCCGCGCACGGCGCCCGTACACCCCCTTGTACGACCCCCTTGCATGATCGTCCCCGGGGCGTGCTTCACTGGACGATGACCCTATTTGGAAACGGACGAGTGGATTGAGATGCTCCGCTACACGCTGATGCGCCTCGGTATCTTCGCGGGCTGCCTCGTGATCGTCTGGGGAGCCGTCTACTCGGGCATCTTCCCGCGCGGCTTCGGTGACTCCAACTTCCTGTGGGTGCTGCTGCTCTCCCTGGTCCTGTCGGCGCCGATCAGCTGGGTGGTGCTGCGCAAGGAGCGGGACCGGGCCTCGGTGCGGATCGTGAAGAAGGTCGACCGGATGAAGGCCAATCTGGAGGCCAACCGCAGCCAGGAGGACCTGGCCGACGACGTCGCGCGGGCGCAGGGCGGGGCCACCGCCTCCAGCTAGCGCGTGCCCGGGTCGACGGGTCGTTCCCGGCCGACGCGTGCCCGTCCGGGTACGGCACCCGGCCGAACCACGGCCTGTCGTCCGGATCAGGTCGCAGGGCAACGGCGGCGCCCTGTCATGCCGGTGAGCCCCGCTTCTGCGGCGTGATCCAAACGGCAGGTCCTAGTCTTGCCCCATGGGTGCCGTGAAGACCAAGCGGATGCCGCGGGCGGTGCGCGAGCGGCAGATGCTCGACGCCGCCGTGCGGATCTTCGGGCAGCGCGGGTACGCGGCCGCGTCGATGGACGAGATCGCCGAACTCGCGGGCGTCTCGAAGCCGTTGGTCTATCTGTACCTGAACTCGAAGGAAGACCTCTTCACCGCCTGCATCCGCCGGGAGGCGGCCGCGCTCACGGCGGCCGTGCGCGCCGGGGTCCGCCTGGACCTGCCCGTCGAGCAGCAGTTGTGGCACGGACTGCGGGCGTTCTTCGCGCACACCGCGGAGCATCCGGACGGCTGGTCGGTGCTGTATCTCCAGGCCCGCAGGCAGGGTGAGCCGTTCGTGTCCGAGGCGGCGGCGATGCGCGCGGAGATCGTCGCCTTCGTGACGCGGCTGGTGGCGGTGGCGGCGCGGGAGGCGCACCGGGATCCCGGCCTGCCGGAGCGCGAGGTGGCCGGGCTCGCCGAGGCGCTGGTCGGCGCGGCGGAGTCGCTCGCCGCGTGGGCCAACGGCACCCCGGAGGTGACGGCCCATCAGGCCGCTTCCATGCTCATGAACTTCGCCTGGTCGGGTCTGGGCAACCTCATGGGAGGCAGGGTCTGGAGCCCGCCGCCGGAGGGGGACCAGGGGGTTTCGTCCGGATCAGGGCGCACCCGGGCCGATTCGAACGAAACTCCCTAGGGGCACGACAGGGCGTGATGCCCGACCGTGGCCGACCGGTTCCGGTGCCGGCCGAAGGGCACCGGCCGCGTCCCGACCGTGCTGAATCAGCCACCACCCGTGTCGGCCCTCGGTCCCGCGCCGGCGCGGTTGAGCTCCCGCCGGCGTCGCGTGGCGTCACGCAGGAACGATCGTTTCAAGCCAACCTGCACCGCATGGCATCGGACGCGATTCCGTAGTCACTTTGTCGGAGACCCTTGTTGTGCATGGGGTCCCCCCGGCGCAGCGCATGATCGACAGCATAGTTTCAGCCATCTTCGAATTGCGTGCCGGATACACGTAGTTGTCATGATCATTTAACGCTGTCAGGATCGGCCTTCGTCAATTTTCGGACAACGCGAAGGTGTCTTCCGTGAAGTTCAAGAATGTCCTGAGAGCCGGTGCGGCTGCCGGTGTCCTCGTCGTGGCGGGGGCCGTTCCCGCGCTGGCGACCACGGTCAGCGTGGGCGGAGGCACGTGGGACTACGGCGCCGGCACCGCCACGGTGTGGTCGGACTACTACCACCCGTCCAAGTGCCACGGATCCACCTCCGTCGGCAAGACGATCCAGAGCGACACGGCCCCCTCGGGCGACTGGAGCATCACGCAGGTCGAGGCCGCGCTCTCCGGCAACAAGACCTACTACAAGACCACCTGCTGATCCCGTCCGGGCGTGATCGCCCGGACGCGCATGCCGAGTGGTCCGCCCCGTGGCGACATCCGTCCGACGGGCGGACCACACGCTTCCAGTCCGATCCCGTGCGTTGCGCCCCCGCAGTGCCCTGACCAAGGCCCCCCATGCTGCATCGAGGTATCAAGTTCGTCCACGCCGCCGTGCTGGCGTACTCCGCGGTCCTCGCCTTCCTGTTCCTGCGAAGCCTCGACGAGGACTGGGTGCTCGGGCACACGGCCGTCGTATGGGTGACGGACTCCGACGACTCGGCCAGTGGCTCGCGCGTGGCTCGTGAGGTGGCGGGATTCGCGCGTGAGCACCACGCGACCGTGGCGCGTGAAGTCCTCGACCTGAAGGACCCGTCCGGCCGCCGGCACCTCTATCTCGCCCCGGGCGGCCCGCATTCGGACTGGCTGAAACAGGGTTATCCCGCCTTCAGCCGTGACTACCGCACCGATGTGCATCCCGTGAGCGAGCTGGGGCTGCGCGATCCCCGCGGCTTCTACTACGTGTTCGGATCGAACCGTTCGGCGGCGGAGCTCGCCCGGATGTTCGACGGCCTCGGGCTGAAGTCGACGGTCAACCACCCCTTCGCGGTCGACCAGCTGAGCGTGACGTATGTGGGCGGCGCCCTGTACCGCTCGTTCTTCGTGGTCGCGCTCGCCGTCGTGACGATGACCGGCGCGGGCGTGATGCTCAACTCGAAGGCTTACGCGGTACTGCGTCTGCAGGGCATGTCGACCGGCCGGATCCTGCGCCGTGACCTGCGCCAGCTGTGGACGTTCTGGGCAGTCGCCTTCGCCGTGGTGGCCGCCGCGACCCTGCTGATGCTCGGCCTCTACAACGGCTGCGCCTGGCTGGGCACGTTCGCCGAGGTCGCCCTGGGCGTCACCGCCGTACTCGGCCTGACGGCCGTCGCCACGCACGCGGCCATGCTCGCCCTCATGTCCCAGACCGACGTACTGTCCGCTCTGAAGGGCCAGTTGCCCTCGCGGACCGCCGCGGTGTGCGCGTACCTCGTCCGCATCCCGGCGCTCCTGCTGGCGTTGAGCATCGCCTCCGCCGTCGTCCTGGCGGGCCAGGACGTCATGGCCCGGCAGGAGAGCAGCCGGGCCTACGCGAAGATCGGCTCCACCACGTCGATCGCCTTCAACGGCAGCGTGTCCAGCGAATCGGGCCTGCACGCCATGGAGACGCACGTGGCACCGTGGCTGCGCGCGGCCGACAAGGACGGGAAGATCATCTTCGTGGGCCACCGGAACATCAGAGGTCCTGGCCTGGGCGCCCTGATGAACCGCGACGTCCTGATCGTCGACGAGTCCTTCCTCGCCGCGCAGCCCGTGCTCGACCGCTCCGGGCACCGCCACACCCCGAAGACCGCGGGCCCCGACCGGATACGGCTGCTGCTTCCGGAGGACCTCGCCCCGTACGCCGAGCCTCTGCGCGCACAGGTCCCCGGCCTGGTGAACCCCGTCGACCCGGGCGCCGTCCGCGCGGACCGGGTGAGCACGGAGTGGTCCAGGGACGGCCAGCGTGTCTTCACGTACAACCCCAACGGCCAGCGGCGCGACGGCGAACACCCGGGCGCGGACGACTCCTGGGCCGCGGACCCCGTCGTCATCGTCTTCCCGAACGGCTCCCCGCTCGTCAGCGACAAGCTGTACGTCAGTTACGCCTCGCAGGGCGGCGTCGTGTTCCCCGACCCCGACGACGTCTCCGCCGGGGTCAAGGAACGTCACCTCGAGACGTACGTGATGTCCATGACCCCGGTCGCACAGAACGCGGCGGACAAACTGCGCGACCTCGTGGGCGACTTCAGGGTGCAACTGTTCAACCTGTCCGTGGCCGTCGCGGTGCTGCTCATCACCGGCGTCGGGGTCTGCATCGTCCACTCGCGCAAGAACGCCCAGGCGATCTTCGTACGGCACATCAGCGGGTGGACCTTCTCCGCCACGCATCGCGCCGTACTGCTCCTGGAGGGTCTGCTGGCCCTGCTCCTGGCCGGGTGGCTGCCCTACCAGGTGTGGCAGAAGAACCAGGAACTCGAACGCTTCAAGGCCCTCGGGATACCGGCACCCCGCCCCGCCGCCGAGCTGACCGGGCTCGACCTCGGTGTCACCGGCGCGCTCGTCGCGGTGGAGGTGGCGGCCGTACTGCTCGCGCTCGCCGTCTTCCACCGCCGCATCGTCAAGGAAGGCGCGACCGAGTCGTGAGTCCCCATCACCGCGCAGGAGTTGCCGCATGATCGAGATCGAGAACCTGTCCAAGTCCTACGGGTCCCGCACCCTCTGGTCCGGCCTCGGCTTCACGGTGGCCCGCGGGGAGCTGCTCGCGCTGACGGGCCCGAGCGGTTCCGGCAAGTCGACCCTGCTCAACTGCCTCGGACTGCTGGACGAACCGACCGCCGGCGCGATGCGGCACGAGGGCCGGGACATCACCCGCTTCAGCCCCCGCGCCACCCGGCGCTACCGGCGCGACGTACTCGGCTACCTCTTCCAGAACTACGCGCTGATCGAGAACGCCACCGTCGCCGCCAACCTCGCGGTCGCCATGAAACCGCGCCGGGCGCGCAAGGACGCCCCGACCATCGCCCGGGCCCTGGAGCGGGTCGGCCTGGCCGGACGCGAGAAGGAACAGGTCCACCGGCTCAGCGGCGGCGAGCAGCAGCGGGTGGCACTGGCCCGGCTCATCGTCAAGCAGCCTGCCCTCGTCCTGGCCGACGAACCGACCGGAGCCCTCGACCACGACAACACCACGATGGTGGTGGACGTCCTGCGCTCGATGAGCGACGACGGCTGCGCGGTCGTGATCGCCACCCACGACGACTCGGTCCGCGACCGCTGCGACACCGTACTCACCGTGGGAACGAGTACCCGCCCCGAACCCGTCGAAGAAAGGCAACTCACATGAACGCGCGCCTCGCCCGGAACATCGTCCTCGGCGCCTTGCTGGTCGCCGTTGTCGCGGTCCTGCTCGTGTACGGGGGGCACACGGGCGTCATCCTCGGCCGGATCGCGATGCGGGTGTTCTGACCCGCGGGCTGCCCGGACGCGTGTGCGGGCGGGCGGTCGGCTTCCGGCAGGGAGGACGGCCGCCCGGCCGCGTATTCCTCACCTCCCCCCGACCGTCCCCTCCAGACACAACCTCCCGCCCTCGCCCCGCAGTTCGAACCGCCCCGAGCCGTCCGCCCCGTAGGCCACCGTCCCCGGCAGCGGCACCGGCGCGCGGAACCGGGCCCGTACGACGGCCCGGGCCGGGGTGCCGTGCGCGGCGAGGCAGCGGGCGAGGGTCCACATGCCGTGGGCGATGGCCCGGGGGAAGCCGAAGAGCCGGGCGGTGAGCGGGTGCAGGTGGATGGGGTTGCGGTCCCCGGACACGGCCCCGTACCGCCGCCCCACGTCCTCGGCGAGCCGCCACTCGGCGAGGACGGGCAGCCTCTGCCCGTGGTCCGCGGGCCCACGGCGTCGCGGCCCTCCGGCCCGGGCCAGGTATCCGCTGCGGGACGACCACACCACCTCGCCCCGCGCCCGTACGGCCGTGGCCACCACCGCCTCGGTCCCGCGCGGGCGTGCCGCCAGCTCCTCCACCCACACCGAGAGCTCGTACTCCCCGTCGGCCGGCAGCGCGGCACCGCGCTCGATCTCGACGGACGTGTGGACCAGCCCCAGCAGCGGCAGCGGGAAGTCCCGGCCGCTCATCAGCCGCATGGCCAGCGGGAAGCCGAGGACGTGCGGGTAGGTGAGGGGGAGGGCGGACTCGCCGGTGGGGAAGCCGCAGACCCGTTCGTAGGCGGCCAGGCGGGCGAGGTCGACGCGTACGCCGGGCAGCACCAGCCGGGTGCGGGGGACGGGCGCGCCGGGGGCCGGCCGTTTGAAGGGGGAGCACAGGGCGCCCCGGGCCAGCAGGGGGCCGAGCGCGGGCGGCGCGGCGAGGGTCACGGTGTGCATCGGGTCACGCCCCAGCGGTCTCTCCGGGATTGCCTACTCTGAAGTAACGTTACCGGAGGTAAGTCGGGCGGTCCCGCACCCCCCGAGGCTGCACATCCCCGGCCCCGGACCCTCCCGGAACCCGCACAACCCCCTCACAGCGGAGCCGTACGATCACCAGGCCTGACCAGCGGTAACCCCGCCCGCACAGGGGCCCGCCGCCGGTGCACGCACGCAGGAGGAGCCGCCCGTGTCCACGTCGTACCCGAATGCCCCCGCCTCCTCCGGCGCCCCCGTCTCCGCCGTCGACTACGACGGCCGGCCGGTCCTCGTACAGCCCGACGTACGGCGGCTGGACGGCGCGGTGCGGGAGGTGTCGGTGCCGCCGTTCGCGCCCCCGGTCACCCACGGCTCCCTCGCCGACCTGCCGTACGACAACGCGGAGTCGGCCCCCGACGCGGTCGTGATCGGCCGCAAGCTGCCCGGCGGCCGCTGGACGGACCTGACGGCCGCGCGGTTCGCCGCCGAGGTGCAGGCGGTGGCCAAGGGACTGATCGCCGAGGGCCTGATGCCCGGCGACCGGATCGCGATCATGGCCCGTACGACCTACGAGTGGACCCTGCTGGACTTCGCCGCGTGGGCGGCCGGCCTGGTCACCGTGCCGGTGTACCCGACCTCCTCCGCCTACCAGACCCGGTGGATCCTGCACGACTCCGGCGCGGTCGCCCTGATCACGGAGACCGCCGCCCAGGCCGCCGCGATCGGCCCCGAACTCCCGCACCTGCCCGACGTACGCCATGTGTGGGTGATGGAGAAGGACCACGTGGCCCGGCTCGCCGACGCGGGCGCGGGGGTGCCGGACTCGGAGGTGGGCGTACGCCGGGGCATGCTCGTCCCCGACACGCTCGCCACCCTGATCTACACCTCCGGGACCACCGGCCGCCCCAAGGGCTGTGCCCTGACCCACGGCAACTTCTTCGCCGAGGTGGACAACGCCATCGAACTCCTCCACCCGGTGTTCAAGGCGCACGACCACGATCCGTCGGTGCTGCTCTTCCTGCCCATGTCCCATGTCTTCGGGCGGATGGTGGCCATCGCCTGCGTCCGCGCCCGGGTCCGCCTCGGCCACGCGCCCAGCCTGGCCCCGGACGAGCTGCTGCCCGACCTCGCCGCCTTCCGGCCCACCGCGCTGCTGACGATCCCCTACATGCTGGAGAAGGTGTACAACTCCGCGCGGGCCAGTGCGGAGGCGGGCGGCCGGACTGCGGTGTTCGACCGGGCGGCGGCCGTGGCCCGGCGCTACGGCGAGGCGCTGGAGGCCCGCCAGACCGGCACCGGCACCGGCCCGAGCCGCGCCCTGAAGACCCAGCGCGCCTTCTACGACCCGCTGGTCTACCGCCGCATCCGCAACGCCATGGGCGGCCGCGTCCGGTACGCGATCTGCGGCGGCTCCCCACTCGGCCGGCGCCTCGCCGCGTTCTACGCGGGCGCGGGCATCGAGATCTTCGAGGGCTACGGCCTGACCGAGACCACCGGCGCCTCGACGGTCACCCCGCCGCTCAAGCCCCGGCTGGGCACGGTGGGCTGGCCGCTGCCCGGAACCCGGGTGCGGATCGCGGCGGACGGCGAGATCCTCGTCGCCGGCGACCACGTGCTGCGCGGCTACTGGGACGCCCAGGCGGGCGGGGTGGTCCCCGCGACCCGCGACGGCTGGCTGCCGACCGGCGACCTCGGCACGCTGGACGACGAGGGGTATCTGACCATCACCGGCCGCAAGAAGGAGCTGCTGATCACGGCGGGCGGCAAGTCGGTGGCCCCGGCCCCGCTGGAGAACTGGCTGCGCCGGCACCCGCTGATCTCCCAGGTGATGCTGGTGGGCGACGGCCGCCCCTACGTCGGCGCGCTCATCACCCTCGACCCCGACGGCATCACCCACTGGCGCCAGATGCTCGGCAAGCACCCCGTCCCACCGGAACTCCTGATCGGAGACGAGGAGTTGACGGCCGTCCTCCAGCGCGCGGTGGACGAGGCGAACAAGCTGGTCTCCCGCCCCGAGTCCATCCGCCGCTTCGCCGTCCTCCCGACGGACTTCACCGAGGCGGCCGGCCACCTGACCCCGTCGATGAAACTCCGCCGGGACCGCGTCCTGGCGGACTTCGCGGCCCGGGTGGAAAGCCTGTACGAGGGCCGGGACTAGGCCGTACGCTGCGGGAACGCAGGCACATCGGGGGAGTACATGAACGACACGAACGGCTACGGCGCGCCGCCGCCCGGGCCACCGCCCGTCCCACCGTCCGCGCCACCACCCCCGCCCTCCGCGCCGCCCTCCGGGGGGACGGGTGACGCCCTCGTCCTCCGGGTCAGCCGCCGCATGCTGTGGGCCGGTTCGGCGGCCTTCCCTCTCCACAACATCACGATGGTCGACGCCTTCATGTTCCGGCCCAGCCGGCTCGCCGCGCTCGTCCGGTGCCTGAAGTGGCTGTTCGGCGCCCTCCTGGTCTACCTGGCCTACGTCGCGCTCAACGCCATGGACCACCCGGGCGGTGGGGGCGCCGACAACCCCGCGCTCCTGGTCGTCCTGTGCGTCGCGGCGCTGGTCGTCCCCGTCAAGGACCTGTTCGCGCCGCCGAAGCCGGTGCTGTCCGTCCAGGTGGCCAGCGGCACGGCACTGGTGGTGACCCTGCCGAGCCTCGGGGAACTGCAACAGATCGCCGGCCGCATCGCGTACGCGATCGACAACCCGGAGGCCGAGTTCACCGCGGTCGTACACCAGTACAACACCAACAACTACGGGCCGGTCGCCAACGTCAACGGCGGCCAGGGGAACACGGGGTTCAAGCTGTGAGCGACACGACGAACTACTACGGACCGGTCGCCAACGTCAACGGCGGCCAGGGCAACGTCGGCTTCAACTACGGCACGGTCGGCGGTCCGACGGGAGATCCCGAACTCCGCGCCGCCGTCGCGGAACTGACCCGCGGCCTCGCCGAGCTGCGCCGCCACCTCACCCCGGAGCAGGACCGGACCGTCGAGGAGGCCCTGCCCGCGCTGACCCCCGACCGTGCCGCCCTGCGCGAGCGCGGCCTGGTCCTGGCGTCCATC
>NZ_JACBWZ010000540.1 GCF_013870595.1 Streptomyces sp. WELS2
CCTAGGCCCTGCCCTAGCTGGTGACGCGGCCCTTCTTGATCCACATCTGGTCCAGCAGGACGTTGCACTTGTCGCCGGGCTGGCAGGAGATCGAGATGGTGTTGCGGCCCTTGTCGAGGGTGGGCCACACATAGGAGTGCGTCCAGCCCTTGGCGAAGTCGCCGTCGGCGGCATGGCGCCAGTTGCGGAACCCGATCTTGCTGCCGAACTCCTTGCCGTTGACGGACACCGTCATCGACTGGTCCTCACCGGTCACGCTGTAGCGCGCGAAGATCGTGTACGGCCCCGCCTCGGGGATGTTGTCGACCGTCCAGGTCACCGACGCGCCCGCCGTGTTCAGGCCGCCCACGTAGGTGCCGCCGGCCGCCTGCGCGCCCTGCACGTCCGTGGCCGGGGCCGCGCCGCCGGACAGCTGGACCGAGCCGCTCGCGGCGTCGGTCTTCGGCAGCTCACCGGCCGTGGGCGAGCTGCTGCCCGACGGGCTCGGGGACTGGCTCTGGGACTGGGTCGGGGCACCCACGAGCCGTACCAGGTCGTGGCGCTGCCGTTCTACAAGCGCCAGAAGTAGCCGCCGGGCGCGCCCGAGCCGGCCCGGGGCACCGGTCCCGGGGCGGCGCGTGACCCTGCGCACATTCGCCCGCTCACCAGCGGTTTCCCTAGTCCCCCCGTCACCACCACTCCCGCGCGTACAGGAGAATTCAGGCCATGAGCAACCCCCAGCAGCTGCGCTACAGCAAGGAGCACGAGTGGCTGTCGGACGCCGAGGAAGGCGTCTCGACGGTCGGCATCACGGAGCACGCGGCCAACGCGCTCGGCGATGTCGTCTTCGTCCAGCTCCCCGAGGCCGGCTCCACGGTGACCGCGGGCGAGCCCTGCGGCGAGCTGGAGTCCACGAAGTCCGTCTCCGACCTGTACTCGCCGGTCACCGGTCAGGTCACCGAGGTCAACGAGGACGTCGTCAACGACCCGTCGCTGGTGAACTCGGCCCCCTTCGAGGGCGGCTGGCTGTTCAAGGTGCGCGTCACGGACGAGCCGGCCGACCTGCTCTCCGCCGACGAGTACACCGCCTTCACCGCCGGCTGAGGAGTCGTAACCCCATGACTGTCCTGAACACGCCCCTGCACGAGCTGGACCCGGAGATCGCCGCCGCGGTCGACGCCGAGCTGAGCCGCCAGCAGTCGACGCTGGAGATGATCGCCTCCGAGAACTTCGCGCCGCTCGCGGTCATGGAGGCGCAGGGTTCGGTCCTCACCAACAAGTACGCCGAGGGCTACCCGGGCCGCCGCTACTACGGCGGCTGCGAGCACGTCGACGTGGCCGAGCAGATCGCCATCGACCGGGTCAAGGAGCTGTTCGGCGCCGAGTACGCCAATGTGCAGCCCCACTCCGGCGCCTCCGCCAACCAGGCGGCCCTGTTCGCGCTGGCCCAGCCCGGGGACACCATCCTCGGCCTGGACCTGGCGCACGGCGGCCACCTGACCCACGGCATGCGGCTGAACTTCTCCGGCAAGCAGTTCGACGTGGTCGCCTACCACGTGGACGCCGAGACCGGCCTGGTCGACATGGCCGAGGTGGAGCGGCTCGCCAAGGAGCACCGCCCCAAGGTGATCATCGCGGGCTGGTCGGCGTACCCCCGGCAGCTGGACTTCGCGGAGTTCCGCCGGATCGCCGACGAGACCGGCGCCTACCTGTGGGTCGACATGGCGCACTTCGCCGGCCTGGTCGCCGCCGGGCTGCACCCGAACCCGGTGGAGCACGCCGACGTGGTCACCTCCACGACCCACAAGACGCTCGGCGGCCCGCGCGGCGGCATCATCCTCGCGAAGAAGGAGTTCGCGAAGAAGCTGAACTCCTCCGTCTTCCCGGGCTTCCAGGGCGGTCCGCTGGAGCACGTGATCGCGGCCAAGGCGGTGTCCTTCAAGGTCGCGGCCGGCGAGGACTTCAAGGAGCGCCAGCGCCGTACGGTGGAGGGTGCCCGCATCCTCGCCGAGCGGCTGACCGCCGCCGATGTGCGCGAGGCCGGGGTGAACGTGCTGTCCGGCGGCACGGACGTGCACCTGATCCTGGTGGACCTGCGCGAGAGCGAGCTGGACGGGCAGCAGGCCGAGGACCGGCTGCACGAGGTCGGCATCACGGTCAACCGCAACGCCGTCCCGAACGACCCGCGGCCGCCGATGGTCACCTCGGGGCTGCGCATCGGCACCCCGGCGCTGGCCACGCGCGGTTTCACGGCCGAGGACTTCGCCGAGGTCGCGGACGTGATCGCGCAGACGCTCAAGCCGTCGTACGACGCCGAGGCGCTCAAGGCGCGCGTCAAGGCGCTCGCCGACAAGCACCCGCTGTACCCGGGTCTGAGCAGGTAAGTCACGTTTCGCGGAGCACCGCGCACACTGGGAGTACCGGCGTGCGCGGTGCCCGCGCCCCCGCACCACCCCTTTCGCACCACCCCCGTATTGAGGAGTCCTCCGTGGCCATCTCGGTCTTCGACCTGTTCTCGATCGGCATCGGCCCGTCCAGCTCCCACACGGTCGGCCCGATGCGCGCGGCGCGCATGTTCGCCCGCCGGCTGCGCAACGAGGACCTGCTCGGCTCCGTCGCCTCCCTGCGCTGCGAGCTGTACGGCTCGCTCGGCGCGACCGGCCACGGCCACGGCACCCCGAAGGCGGTGCTGCTCGGTCTGGAGGGCGCCTCGCCGCGCACGGTGGACGTGGAGACGGCCGACGAGCGGGTGGAGAAGATACGGCAGGCGGGCCGTATCGCGCTGCTCGGCACGCACGAGATCCCGTTCTCCTACGACGACGACCTGGTCCTGCACCGCCGCAAGGCGCTGCCGTACCACGCGAACGGCATGACCCTGTGGGCGTACGACGCCTCGGGCGCCGAGGTGCTGACGAAGACGTACTACTCGGTCGGCGGCGGTTTCGTGGTGGACGAGGACGCGGTGGGCGCGGACCGGATCGTGCTGGACGACACGGTCCTGAAGTACCCGTTCCGCACGGGTGACGAGCTGCTGCGCCTGACGCAGGAGACGGGCCTGTCGATCTCCTCGCTGATGCTGGAGAACGAGCGAGCGTGGCGCACCGAGGAGGAGATCCGCGCCGGCCTGCTGGAGATCTGGCGGGTGATGCGCGAGTGCGTCCAGCGCGGCATGTCCCGGGAGGGCATCCTGCCCGGCGGGCTGAAGGTGCGCCGCCGCGCGGCCGTCTCGGCCCGGCAGCTGCGCGCCGAGGGCGACCCGCTGGCGCACGCCATGGAGTGGATCACGCTCTACGCCATGGCGGTGAACGAGGAGAACGCGGCCGGCGGCCGGGTGGTGACGGCCCCCACCAACGGCGCGGCCGGCATCATCCCGGCGGTGCTGCACTACTACATCAACTTCGTGCCGGGCGCGGACGAGGACGGCGTGGTGCGCTTCCTGCTCGCCGCCGGCGCGATCGGCATGCTCTTCAAGGAGAACGCCTCCATCTCCGGCGCCGAGGTCGGCTGCCAGGGCGAGGTGGGCTCGGCCTGCTCCATGGCGGCGGGCGCGCTCGCCGAGGTGCTCGGCGGCTCCCCGGAGCAGGTGGAGAACGCGGCCGAGATCGGCATGGAGCACAACCTGGGCCTGACCTGCGACCCGGTCGGCGGCCTGGTCCAGATCCCGTGCATCGAGCGCAACGGCATGGCCGCGGTGAAGGCGGTCACGGCCGCGAAGATGGCGATGCGCGGCGACGGCTCCCACAAGGTGTCCCTGGACAAGGTCATCAAGACCATGAAGGACACCGGTGCCGACATGAGCGTGAAGTACAAGGAGACGGCCCGGGGCGGGCTCGCGGTGAACATCATCGAGTGCTGAACCGGTACGATTTCCGACCACACCGTCACAAATAGCTTTATTCGCGTCACCGATGGCTACCATCGAGGGCGTGATCGACCTGTACCCCGCGCTGTGGGGACTGCTCGGCGGCAGTGTGGCCGAAGCGCTCAACCTCTCGGCGCTGATGCGTCCGACGGGTCCGCGCAGCCGCTGGCGCTGGCCCTGGCGCACCCGTGCCGACCGGCCGGTGATGCTGGTGGCCATCGGGCTGCGGCTGTTCGCCGGGTTCGGTCTCACCGCGGCGCTGGGGAACTCCGGTCAGCTGCCGAACGCGACCGCCGCGTTCGCCGTGGGGGTGACCACCCCGCTGGTCGTGGCGAAGTTCTTCCAGGCGATCCCGATCACCGGCGCGGGCGCGGGTCAGCAGCCCGAGCCCCCGCTGCCCACCGCCCGGCAGGCCGGCGCGGATGCCGAAGAGGCGCTGTCGCAGCCGAGGGGGTCCAGTGCTGCGAGCTGACAGCGCGCTCGGCCGTTTGGTGCTGGCGCTGGCCGTACGCCCTGCCGACTTTCCGCCGGTCCGGCACGCCGGCCCCGGCACACGGCTGATCG
>NZ_JACBWZ010000541.1 GCF_013870595.1 Streptomyces sp. WELS2
AACGCGGTCGCGCTGACCGCCAGTCCCGCGCAGGGGCCGAAGCGCGGCTTGGTGCCCAGGACGGTCGTCGCGGCGCGCAGCACCAGCAGGTGGACCATGTAGAAGGCGAACGACAGCTCCCCGAGCCGCACCATCCGCCCGCTGCGCCACAGGGACGGCAGCCCGCGCAGGTCGGCGACCGCCGCCGCCGGGATGAGCAGCGCGAACCCGGCCAGGGTGCACACGGTGGCCGAGTAGCCGGGCGTGACCTGCGGGACCAGGAAGTAGCCGATGACGGCCAGCGCGAGCGACGCCTCCAGCCCCGGGCCGCGCCAGCGGCCGAGCAGCACCAGCCGCGCGGCGACCGCGCCGAGCACGAACTCGGGCAGCCGGGCGGCGGGGAACGAGTAGACCGAGTGCGTCCACCAGTGGTGGGCGTCCGTCCAGGCCAGCAGCACCACCGCGGCCACCGACAGCCCGCCCAGCACGGTCGCGCCGCGCGCCCCGAGCCGGCGCAGCAGCCCGATCAGCAGCGGGAAGGCGGCGTAGAAGAAGGCCTCGCAGGCCAGGGACCAGCTCACCGGGTTCAGCGTCTGCCACCACGGGCGCCACCAGGAGTGCACCAGCAGCGCGTTGGCCAGGGCCTGGTCCGGCGCCGGCAGCGCCCGGTGGGTCAGCGTGCCCGCCATGACCAGCGCCATGACGAGGGTGACCAGGTGCACCGGGTAGACCCGGGCGATCCGCCGCCGCCAGAAGGCGAGCGCGCGGTCACGGGGCCGTGCCGACCAGGTCAGCACGAATCCCGACAGGACGAAGAAGAACGACACTCCGGTGGCGCCGGCGCCGAAGCCCCAGGACACCAGGCGGCCGCCGGTGCCGCCGAACCAGCCGAAGTTGTGCACGTGCAGTCCGAACACCAGCAGCGCCGCCATCCAGCGCAGTCCGGTGAGCGATGGCAGGGAGGGCGGGGCGGGCGGTGCGGGGGACCCGGCGGCCGCCTGGCCGGTCCGGGCGGGCGGCGTCCGGAGCGCCCGGGTCGTCGCCGTGGTCATCACATCACCTGCCGCAGGAGAATCGCGTGGGGCATGAAGGGGTTCGTTGCCCGTCCGCCCCCGGTCCATCACGCGGACCGGGAAACTTCACACTGCTGCCGAACGACGCGTCGCCACGAACGCCACGGACGGCGGGACGGTGTGCACCCGCACGAGTGATGTCACCGGCCCGTGGTCCACCCACGGCCGCCCGGTCCCGCCTCCCCGGCCGAGCTGCCGTGCCCGCCCGCGTCAGGCCGCCGCCCCCGCCCGGGTCAGGGCCTCGATCAACTGCTCCCGGGTCATCTTCGAGCGGCCCGGCACGTCCGCCGCGCCCGCCCGCTCGTACAGCTCCGCCTTCGAGAATCCGGCCGGGGACTCCGGCTCCCCCTTCCGGTGGACCGCCCGGCTCGCCGCACCGCTGCCGCCCGTCCGGGACCCCATGACGCGGGCATGCGCGCGACCCCGCCCGGCCGGCGCGAAGAGGGCCTCCGAGACGGCCGGGCGTCGCCCGGACGCGACCAGAATTGCATCCCTCGTTTTCTTGAACCCCTCGTGTTTATGACGATAGGTTCGGCCCATGTCCGCCTCCCCGAGACCGACCACCGCCGAGGAGCTGCGCGGTGCCGGCCTGCGCGTGACGGCAGCCCGCGTCGCGCTGCTGGAGATCGTCCGGGACGGTGACCACCTCGGCGCCGAGGCGATCGCCTCGGGTGTCCGCGATCGCGTAGGCCACATCTCCCTGCAAGCGGTCTACGAGGCCCTGCACGCGCTGACCGCGGCGGGTCTGGTGCGCCGTATCGAGCCGGCCGGCCACCCGGCCCGGTACGAGGGACGTGTGGGCGACAACCACCACCACATCGTGTGCCGGTCCTGCGGGACCCTCGCGGACGTCGACTGTGCCGTCGGCGCCGCCCCCTGCCTGACCGCCTCCGAGGACCACGGCTTCGCCATCGACGAGGCCGAGGTCGTGTACTGGGGCCTGTGCCCCGGCTGTTCCACCGGCCGCAGTTCCTGAGCACCGAGTTCCGCACAGTTCGGAAGGATTGCCATGACCGAGAACCACGACGCGATCGTCACAGACGCGAAGCCGGAGGAGGTGAGCGGCGGCTGCCCCGTCGCGCACGACCGGGCCCTGCACCCGACCCAGGGCGGCGGCAACCGTCAGTGGTGGCCGGAGCGGCTCAATGTGAAGATCCTCGCCAAGAATCCCGACGTGGCCAACCCGCTGGACGAGGACTTCGACTACGCGCAGGCCTTCCAGGCCCTGGACCTCGCCGCCGTGAAGCGGGACATCGCCGAGGTGCTCACCACGTCGCAGGACTGGTGGCCCGCCGACTTCGGCAACTACGGCCCGCTGATGATCCGTATGGCCTGGCACAGCGCGGGCACCTACCGCATCAGCGACGGCCGCGGTGGCGCCGGCGCCGGCCAGCAGCGCTTCGCCCCGCTCAACAGCTGGCCGGACAACGCCAACCTGGACAAGGCCCGCCGCCTGCTGTGGCCGGTCAAGAAGAAGTACGGCCAGAACATCTCCTGGGCCGACCTGCTGGTCCTCACCGGCAACGTCGCCCTGGAGACGATGGGCCTGAAGACCTTCGGCTTCGGCGGCGGCCGCGAGGACGTCTGGGAGCCGGAGGAGGACGTCTACTGGGGTCCCGAGACCACCTGGCTGGACGACAAGCGCTACACCGGCGACCGCGAGCTGGAGAACCCGCTCGGCGCCGTCCAGATGGGCCTGATCTACGTCAACCCCGAGGGCCCGAACGGCAACCCGGACCCGCTCGCCGCGGCCCGCGACATCCGTGAGACGTTCCGCCGCATGGCGATGAACGACGAGGAGACCGTCGCGCTGATCGCCGGCGGCCACACCTTCGGCAAGACCCACGGCGCCGGCCCCGCCGACAACGTCGGCGCCGACCCGGAGGCCGCCGGCCTGGAGGAGCAGGGCCTCGGCTGGCGCAGCACCTACGGCACCGGCAAGGGCGGGGACGCCATCACCTCCGGTCTGGAGGTCACCTGGACGGCCACGCCGACCCAGTGGAGCAACGGCTTCTTCAAGAACCTGTTCGAGTACGAGTACGAGCTGGAGCAGAGCCCGGCCGGCGCCCACCAGTGGGTGGCCAAGAACGCCCCGGAGATCATCCCCGACGCGCACGATGCGGAGAAGAAGCACCGCCCGCGGATGCTCACCACCGACCTGGCGCTGCGCTTCGACCCGATCTACGAGCCCATCTCCCGCCGGTTCTACGAGAACCCGGAGGAATTCGCGGACGCCTTCGCCCGCGCCTGGTACAAGCTCACCCACCGTGACATGGGCCCGAAGTCGCTGTACCTCGGCCCCGAGGTCCCGGAGGAGACGCTGCTCTGGCAGGACCCGCTGCCCGAGCGCGAGGGCGAGCTGATCGACGACGCCGACATCGCCGCCCTGAAGACCAAGCTGCTCGACTCGGGCCTGTCCGTGTCCCAGCTGGTCACCACCGCGTGGGCGTCCGCGTCCACCTTCCGCGCCAGCGACAAGCGCGGCGGCGCCAACGGCGCCCGCATCCGCCTCGCCCCGCAGCGCGGCTGGGAGGTCAACGAGCCCGACCAGCTCGCCCAGGTGCTGCGCACCCTGGAGGGCATCCAGCAGGAGTTCAACGCCTCCTCCGGCGCCAAGAAGATCTCCCTGGCCGACCTCATCGTCCTCGGCGGTGCCGCCGCCGTGGAGAAGGCCGCCAAGGAGGGCGGCTTCGAGATCGAGGTGCCCTTCACCCCGGGCCGGGTGGACGCGGGCGAGGAGCACACCGACGCCGAGTCCTTCGAGGCGCTGGAGCCGACCGCGGACGGCTTCCGCAACTACCTCGGCAAGGGCAACCGGCTGCCCGCCGAGTACCTGCTGCTCGACCGGGCCAACCTGCTGAGCCTGAGCGCCCCCGAGATGACCGTGCTCGTCGGCGGTCTGCGCGTCCTCGGCGCCACCTACCAGCAGTCGCAGCTCGGCGTCCTCACCAAGACGCCCGGCGTCCTCACCAACGACTTCTTCGTGAACCTGCTCGACCTGGGCACGCAGTGGAAGGCGACCTCGGAGGACCAGACCACCTTCGAGGGCCGGGACGCGAGCACCGGCGAGGTGAGGTGGGCCGGCAGCCGGGCCGACCTCGTCTTCGGCTCCAACTCCGAGCTGCGCGCCCTCGCCGAGGTGTACGCGAGCGACGACGCCAAGGAGAAGTTCGTGAAGGACTTCGTCGCGGCCTGGAACAAGGTCATGAACGCGGACCGCTTCGACCTCGTCTGACCGGTCCGGCCCGCTGAACGGCGCGTCCGGGTCCGCCCCCAGGGGCGGACCCGGACGCTTAGCCCCTCAAGGGTCACTTCGCGAAGGCCGACGTCACCCCCCGTCGCCACCTCGTCGA
>NZ_JACBWZ010000542.1 GCF_013870595.1 Streptomyces sp. WELS2
GGTCGCCGCGGCCGGAGTGGCCCAACTGCACGCCTGCCGCGCCCACGCCCACCCCGACTGGACCTACCTCAGCCCCCCGGCCCTCCTCGAGCCCGGCGCCCGTACCGCCCGCTACCGCCGTGGCGCGGACACCCTGCTCACCGCACCCGACGGCCGCTCCTGGATCAGCGCGGAGGACCTGGCGGCAGCGGCAGTGGACGAACTCGAACACCCGGGCGCGGAAAGGCACTTCACGGTCGTACAGGCCTGACGGAAAGAGATCGCGGCGGCCCCGCGGCGCACGTAGGCTCGGGGGCGTGCGGCCGGCCGCGGGCGCGCCGGGCCGGTGCCCGAGGGGTTGGACGAAGGGAGCGTCCCACTGTGACGCGTGCGCACGAGGAAGAAGTCCTGGCCCGGATCGCCAAGGGGCTGGTCTACACCGAGTCGGAAGCCGCCTTCCAGGCCCCTCGGCGGCGCACCGAGCAGATCTTCGCGTACAACCACACCCCGCCGGGCGACACGGAGAGGCGCCGCTCGCTCCTGGTCGAGATCTTCGGCTCGGTCGGCGAACGCACGGCGTTGCTGCCGCCGTTCCACGCCGCGTTCGGCAGCAACGTGCACATCGGGGACGACTTCTTCGGGAACGTGAACCTCACGTTCGTCGACGACGTGGACATCCGCATAGGCGACGACGTCATGATCGCCCCCGGCGTGACCCTGACGACGACCGGCCACCCGGTGCATCCCGACCGCCGCGCCGACTTCGGACGCTTCTCCGAGCCGATCGTCATCGAGGACAAGGTCTGGATCGGCAGCAACGCGGTCGTCCTCCCCGGCGTGCGCATCGGCTACGGCTCGGTCATCGGCGCCGGCAGCGTCGTCAGCCGTGACATCCCCCCGATGACGGTGGCGGTCGGCACCCCGTGCCGCCCGCTCCGCGCGATCACGGAGGAGGACCTCACGACGCGCATGGCCGGGGACTAGCCCCCGGTGGGGGCGGCGGGGCGCGGTTCGCCGTGGAAGACCTGCCGGGTGTGCCAGTCGCGATGCGCGGCGGCGACCCGGCGGATACCGGGCTGGGGGCCGATGAGCGGCCGGCCGGCGAGGGCGGTGACGTGCTGCCGGGCGGCGGCGCTGTGCCCGACGAACCGCCGGCTGACCAGGACGCGGTGATCGTCCCCCAGCCCCAGGACGCCCTTGTCGAAGAGCTTGTGGTGCAGCGAGCACAGGCACAGCCCGTTGTCGACGTCGTCCGGGCCGCCGAACGCCCACCAGCGCACATGGGCGGCCTCCAGCCCGACCGGGACCGAGCCGATCCTGCCGTCGTAGCCGCAGAAGGCGCACCGGTACTCGTAGGCGGTCAGCACCAGTTCCCGCATCCGCGGGTCCCGCTGCCTGCGCGCCGGCACGAGCCGCTCGGCCGGCTCCGGCTCCAGTCCGACGGCCTCGCACAGTTCGGCGTGGAGGGAGGGCGGGAAGTGCAGGTCGAGCAGCAGCCGCGCGATCCTGCCGAGCAGCTCCGGTTCACGCCGCAACGCCGCCCTCAACTCCGGCGCGAGCCGCCCCGTCGCCCCCGTCTCCCGCAACTTCCGCACCCCGCTCCCGGGGCTCCCGGCCCCCCGGTCGGTACGCACCTCCCACACCCCGTCACCGACCAGGTGATGGAACGGATAGGCGGGCGTCGTCCTGTGGGGCGGGCCGTACTCCGCGAGCAGACTCTGCAAGTCGCGCTCCACGGCGGTGTACCGCAGCCCCCCGTCCGCGTCCTCCCGGAACCGCGCGAGGGCGTACAGGAGCAGCAACGGCTTGTGCGGAGCTCGCGTTCCGTCACGGGCCCACTGACGCAGGGCCGCAATGCGCTTGAGCCAGTCCATGGGGGGTGAGCGTAGACGGGGTGTCACGGCGTCAGGCGGGGCGGTGCTCCCGGTCGGCACCAGTCGTCGCCGATACGGAACGCGGCGATGGTTCCGCCCGTTCACGGGTAACCAATCGCCTGACCGCACCACTTCAGCCGCCGACCGGGAGTACCCCATGACCGAACCGACCGCCCCGGACAAGAAGCCGTTCCTGTACGTCGTCGTGTGCGCGAGCGGTGTCGCCGGGGGCGTGGGCAGGCTGATCACGGCCGCTCAGGAGGCGGAATGGGATGTCGGTGTGGTCGCCACGCCGCAGGGGCTCGGTTTCATCGACGCCGAGGCGATCGAGGCGCAGACCGGTTACCCGATCCGCTCCGCCTGGCGTGCGCCGGGAGACCCGCGCCCCCTGCCCCCGGCGGATGCGATCGCCGTGGCTCCGGCCACGTTCAACACGATCAACAAGTGGGCCGCCGGGATCTCCGACACCCTCGCCCTGGGCATCCTGTGCGAGGCGTACGGCATGGGTATCCCGATCGTGGCGCTGCCGTACCTGAACTCCGCCCAGGCCGCCCATCCCGCTTACCGGCAGAGCCTCGACCGGCTGCGGGGGATGGGCGTCCTGATCGGCTCGGGTGAACCGCACCTGCCGGGGGCGGGCGGTGCGGCGGAGCGCTTCCGCTGGGAGGAGGCACTGGAGTTGCTGGGGCCGCTGGTCGGTACGGTGCGGTGACGGTCCGGGTCCGGTCGCGCTCAGCGGGCGCGCAGCGCGGCCAGCGTCGCGTCCAGGTCCGCTGGGCGGGGCCGGTTGTGCGGCAGTTTGCCGAGTACGGCCGCCATGCCGCAGGTATCGGTGAGGGCGGAGAAGACGAGGCCGCCCGCGATGCCGGCGGAGAGCAGCTGGAACGCCGGGTGCGCGAGCAGACCGAGCAGCAGCCCCAGGAGCACCACCGCTCCGGCGGTGAAGCGGACCTGCCGTTCCATGCTCCAGCGGGCCCGGGTGTCGCACGCGGCGGGCCGGTGGAGATCATGGCCCTGCGCGGCCCACCCGTTGGTGCCGCCCGCGAGGGTGGCGGCCGGGATGCCCTGTCCGGCCAGGACCTGGCAGGCGTTCTCCGAGCGGGCACCGGAGGCGCACACCACGAGGACGTCTCCGCGGCCGGCCGCGTGCCGGAGTTCGGGCAGCGCGCGGCGGATGTGGTCGAGGGGGATGTTGAGGGCGCCCGGCAGGTGACCGGAGGCGTACTCACCGGGGGTGCGGACATCGATGACGGTGAATTCGTGGAGCCGCTCCCGGACCTGGTCGGTGCCGAGCGTGGTGGGAGCGAGGGGGCTGGTCATGACAGCGGGGATCCTTGTCGTCGCTTGGTGATCGTCCGGGCATCTGGTCGCCCCCGGGCACAACCGGGGACGTACAGTACCCCTAGGGGTATAGGTGGAGGAGTGATCGTGGAACTGGAGCTCGAGGGCGCGTCCCTGAAGGCCGTGCTGAACCGGCTGCGCAGGGCGCAGGGGCAGATCTCCGGGGTGATCCGGATGATCGAGGAGGGGCGGGACTGCGAGGAGGTCGTCACCCAGCTGGCCGCGGCCTCGCGCGCTCTGGACCGGGCGGGTTTCGCGATCATCGCCAGCGGGCTGCAGCAGTGCGTCGCGGACATCGAGTCGGGCAGGAAGAACGGGGAGGACGCGGAGGCGATGCGCGCGCGGATGGAGAAGCTGTTCCTGTCCCTGGCGTGAGGCGGCCGTCCCTGGTGTGAGGGCCGCCTTCCCTGGCGTGAGGGCGGCCGTCATGTCACCGCGTCCACCAGCATGAAGCCGGCCACCGCGAGCAGGACGAGGGCGAAGACGCGTCGCAGGGTGTCCCCGGGCAGCTTGGCCGACAGGCGTCTGCCGTCCCAGGCGCCGAGGATCGCCGCGCCGGCGAAGGGGCCTATGGCGGCCCAGTCCAGGTCGCCCGCCGTTCCGGCGCGCACGGCCAGCGCCGCGAGCGAGTTGACGGTGATGACCAGCAGGCTGGTGCCCACCGCCGCCCGCATGCGCATGCCGAGGACGTTGACCAGCGCCGGTACGGCGAGGAAGCCTCCGCCCACGCCGAGCACGCCGGTGACCGCGCCGAGCCCGGCGCCCGCGGCCACCGTCCTGACCGGCCGCACCGGTGCGGCGGTTCCCACATCCGGGCGGTGCCGCAGCATGCGTACCGCGGCGAACGCCGCGACCACCGCGAAGGAGACGGTCAGCGCGGCCTCCGGCAGGCGGCCGGTGAGCGCCCCGCCCAGCATCGCCGGGCCGATGCCCGCCGCCGCGAACAGCAGCCCCGTGCGCCAGCGGACCGCGCCGTCGCGGGCGTGCGCGGACAGCGCGGTGGCCGAGGTGACGGTGACGATGACCAGGCTCGCGGTGGTCGCCGCGACCGGGGTGAAACCCAGCAGGTAGATCAAGGCGGGGACGGCCAGCACGCTGCCGCCGCCTCCGAGCGCGCCGAGGGCCAGGCCGATGACGGCACCGGCGGTCAGCGCGAGTATCACGGCGCTCATTCGATGTCCGCACCCCCGGTGAGTACGCCTCCGG
>NZ_JACBWZ010000543.1 GCF_013870595.1 Streptomyces sp. WELS2
GGCGCCCAAGCGGCCGGACGACGTCCCCGCCGAGAAGCCCGCCGACTTCCAGGCCGCCCTCCGCGCGCTGCGCCAGGACCCGTCCCTGCGCTTCACCGAGGTGGGCCGGTTCCTGCTGCGCATGCTGGAACCCCAAGTACCCCTGGCGACCCAGCAGCAGCGGATCCTGCACAGCGTTCCGGGCCACTGCGCCCCGCTGCTGTCCGCCGCCGCCCGTGCCTACGCCGACTCGCTGCGCAGGTTCGCCGACCGGCTGGAGTCCGAGGTCGCGGTCACCGGCCCGGACGAGGTCTGGCGTGCGTCCTGACGGAGCGTCCACGTCTGGCGTGCGTCCTGACGGAGCGTCCACGTCTGGCGTGCGTCCTGACGGAGCGTCCACGGGATCAGAACGGCAGTACGGCATCCGGCAGTTGGGGGCGCGGCGTCCGCTGCGGGCGCCGGCTCGCGATGAACCCGGCCACCAGCTCGGCGAACCGCTCGGGCGCCTCGAAGGGGAAGGCGTGTCCGCCGGCCACGTGCGTCAGGCGGGCGCCGGGGATGAGCTCGGCCATCCGTTCCTGGTGGTACGGCGGGACGACCGTGTCGTCGGTGCCCGCGACGACGAGCGAAGGCGCCGTCACCCGGGGCAGCAGCGGCGCGATGTCGACCTCCTCGTCGAGCCGCAGCTGCCGGGCCGTGCCCTCCGGGCGGAACATCGCGGCGAAGGCCGCGACCTCGCGCTCGAACGCCGCCGGGTCCCGGAAGTGCGGGGCCGTGGCCCTGAAGGCGGTCAGCAGGACCATGCGGGCCAGCAGTCCGGTGTCCGCCGCCAGCAGCCGCCGCCACAGGGCGAACTGGGCCGCCATCCTGGTGTCGCTCGTCGCCCATCCCGCGTGCAGCACCAGCGAGCGGACGCGGTCGCCGGACGTGGCCGCCGCCGCGGCCGCCACGCACGCCCCGAGCGAGTGCCCCACCAGATGGAACTCCGTCAGCCCGGCGTCGTCGGCCGCGGCGGTCACCTGGCGGGCGAGGTCGCCGACCGTCAGCGGCGCCCCGGTGTCCGTGGTCGTGCCCGCGCCGGACAGGAAGGGGGCCACCACCGTGTGACGGGGACGCAGTACGTCGATCAGGTGGCCGAAGTTGCCGTCCGGGGTGGCCCCGGTGCCGTGGACCAGGACGACGCCCTCGCCCGAACCGGTGTGCAGGTACTCCACCACGCTCGGGCCGGACGACAGTTCGGTGCGTACTCGGGGCACTGGTGCTCCTTGTCGGGGAAGAAGTCGGGCCGCCGGGCAGGAGGCCGGCGGAGGGCGGGCCCGCGCCGTCGGCGCGGGGCCGCGCGGGGGCGGGCGAGCGGGACGCCGTCGCGGTCAGCCGCCGGAGGAGGAGGTGGGGACCGGCGCGGCCGGAGCCACGGGGGCGGTGCTGTGCCGGCCCCGGCGTTCCATGCCCACGGAGACGACGGCCAGCAGGATGCCGACGGTGGTGATGACGGCGCCCACCCAGTTCGGGGAGGTGTAACCGAGGCCCGCGTCGATGGCCACGCCGCCGAGCCACGCACCCACCGCCGCGCCCAGGTTGAAGGCCGCGATGTTCGCCGCCGACACCAGCGTCGCCGGTCCGCCGGCCAGCTGCATGACCCGCGTCTGGAGCGGCGGGATGGTGCCGAATCCGACGCCGCCCAGCACGAACAGGGTGATGACGGCGGTCACCTTGTTGTGCGCGGTCACGGTGAAGAGCAGCAGCACGACGGCGAGCGCGATCAGCAGGGTGAAGATGGTCGCGGTCAGGGCGCGGTCGGCGGCCTTGCCGCCCACGTAGTTGCCGACCACCAGCCCCAGGCCGTACAGCGCCAGCAGCCAGGTGATGCTGGACTCGGAGAACCCGGCGACGTCCGTCATCATGGGCGTGACGTAGGTGAAGGAGGCCAGCAGGCCGCTGAATCCGATCGCGGTGACGGCGAGTGCCAGCCAGACCTGCGGCTTGCGGAAGGCCGCCAGCTCCGCGCGCAGGTTGCTCTCCTCGGCGACCGGTTCGCTCGGCACCAGGGTCATGATGCCGAGCAGGCCGATCAGCCCCAGCGCCACGACGCCCCAGAACGCCGCCCGCCAGCCGAAGTGCTGGCCGAGTACGGTGCCCATCGGCATGCCCAGTACATTGGCGAGGGTGAGGCCGGTGAACATCAGCGAGATGGCGCCGGCCTTCTTGTCCGGGGCCACCAGGCCCGCCGCGACGACGGACCCGACGCCGAAGAAGGCGCCGTGGCACAGGGCCGACAGCACCCGTCCGGTCATCAGCAGACCGTAGGTGGGCGCGAGTGCCGCGACCAGGTTGCCCGCGATGAAGAGCAGCATCAGGCCGACGAGCAGGTGCTTGCGGCGCACCCGGGTGGTGGCCGCGGTCAGCACGGGCGCTCCGACGACCACGCCCAGCGCGTAGCCGGAGGTCAGCAGACCCGCGGTCGGGATGGAGACGTCGAAGTCCGCGGCGACTTCGGGCAGCAGGCCGTTGGTGACGAACTCGGTCGTGCCGATACCGAAGGCGCTGATCGCCAGGGCCAGCAACGCGAGGGGCATGGGTGTCCTTCCTTTGTGCAGACGCTCATTGCAAGCGTGCACAACAGTTGCGCACGCCAGCAATGGGCGCAAGCCGATAGCGTGCACACGCATTTCTGATCGAGAATCCCAGGAGGCGCCCATGTACATCCCCGACGACTCCTCGGAGGTCCGCGTACGCGGCTGGCGCACCCTCGCCGCCCTCCACTGCGACCTGGAGCGGACCCTGGAGGGCGTACTGCGCCCGCACGGCCTGTCGGTCGTGGAGTACACCGTGCTGGAGGCGCTGGCCCGGCAGGACGGCTGGCACCTGCGGATGAAACAGCTGGCCCGGGTGGCCGCGCTCAGCGACAGCGCCGCCACCCGCATGGTCAACCGGCTGGAGGCGCGCGGCCTGCTGGCCCGGGTGCTGTGCACGACGGACCGGCGCGGGGTCTCCACCGAACTGACCGCGGCGGGGCGGGACCTGCTGGCCGCGGCCAAACCGGCACACGACACCGCGCTGTGCCGGGTCCTGGAGCAATCGCCGCTGATCGGCGAACTGGCCACCCTGCTGGGCACCCTGGCGCAGGCGGACGAGCCCGCGCCCTGACGCCGGCGGGGTGTGCAACTGAAGAGATCAGCGGTTGCACACCCGGCTGTCCAACTCACCCGCCCGCGGCGCGTGGTTGCTCACCTGAGCAGCCACTATCGTCCAAGGCCGACGAACTCCGGGGCCGGTAGAGGCCGTTGACGACTCCCCGCCCCGCCAGACGACCTTCCCCCTCCCCACCGGGCGGCCGGGCGCGCCGCGCCGTGCCGCCGAAAGGAGTGACCGTGCCCGACCGGCAAGCCAGCGGGACCAGGCAGAAACTGCCCTCGCTCACCGGCCTGCGGTTCTACGCCGCAGCGCTCGTCTTCTGCTTCCACACCTCGCTCACCAAGATGGTGGACCCGTTCGCCGACCGGGATTTCGCCGACGACTACGGCCTGCTCTTCAGCAAGGCCGGCTGGGCGGGGGTGTCCTTCTTCTTCATCCTCAGCGGCTTCGTGCTGGCGTGGTCGGCGCGGCCCGGCGAGCGGCTCGGCTCCTTCTACCGGCGCCGGCTGCTGAAGATCTATCCCAACCACGTCGTCACCTGGGCCCTGACGCTGCTGCTGTTCTCCTCGACCGTCGGGGGAGTGTCGGTGTGGCTGCCGAACCTCTTCCTCGTGCACTCCTGGATACCCCGCCTGGGCACCTTCGTGAGCGTCAACCAGCCCAGCTGGTCGCTCTGCAGCGAACTGCTCTTCTACCTCCTCTTCCCGCTGCTGTGGCGCTGGGTCAAGGGCATCGGGAGCAGCCGGCTCTGGGCGTGGTTCGCGGTCACCTTCGCCGGCCTGCTCATCACCCAGATCGTCATCGGCACGGCCGTACCCGGCACTCCGCGGCTCGCCGAGTGGCCCCTGTCCGAGACGCAGTGGTGGCTCGCCTACAACATCCCGCCGCTGCGCCTGTTCGAGTTCGTCCTCGGCATGCTCATGGCCCGGATCCTGCGGGAGGGGCGGTGGATCGGCCTGGGCATCGCCCCCGCGCTGGCCCTGACCGGCGCCGGCTACGCCCTGGCCCTGGTGGTGCCCTGGCAGTACGGCCTGAACGTCACCCTGGCCGTGCCGCTCGCCCTGCTCGTGACGGCGGTGGCGGCCGCGGACGTCACCGGACGCCCGACCGGTCTGCGGGGCCGGGTCATGACCCTGCTCGGCGAGATCTCGTTCGCCTTCTACCTGGTGCACTACCTGGTGCTCCTCGCCGTCCAGGACCTGCTGGACGGCCGGAGGTTCGCCACCCCCGCGGCGCTCGCCGTCGTCGCGGCGGCCTTCGTCGCCGCCCAGCTGCTGGGCT
>NZ_JACBWZ010000544.1 GCF_013870595.1 Streptomyces sp. WELS2
GGTGCCGGCCGGGCAGCCGTACCGCCGCCGGGTTGGTCCAGGAGAACTCCCAGCTCAGCAGCGAACGGGCGCTGAACTCGGCCAGCACCATCGTGCGCAGCGAGCGGAGCAGCACCGGCCGTACGAACTCGCGGAACGCCCGCCCCTTCGCGGCCGCCGCCTCCTCGGACAGCGGCAGCCGCTCCGCCAGCCGCCAAAGCCGGCCGTCGTCGATGAGGTCCAGCAGCGCGGACAGGGTGGCCGGCTGCCCCGTGTACGCGGTCAGCGCCCGGTGCAGCGGGGTCCGCGTGGCGGACAGGCCCGCGGCCATCGAGGCGTTCAGCAGCTCCTCCCAGCCGGCGGCGCGCGGGCAGGTGAGCAGCTCGTCCAGGAGGACGGCGTCCTCCAGCGCGCCCAGGGTGCGCTCCGGGTCGGTCAGCAGGGTCAGCGCCGCGCCCCGGGCCTCGTCGGTGCGCCCGTCGGCGGGCAGCGCCTCGATCCGCCGTACCCGGTCGGCGATCGGCGGATGGGAGTCGTACGGTCCGGCCGGCGTCTGTGGCAGCTCCGCGCGCAGCTCCGCCAGCTCCAGCTCCCGGGCGGTCAGCAGCCGGCCGAAGCCGCCGAAGAACTCGCCGCGCGGCGGCAGCAGCCGGGCGGGCAGCCCCAGGGTGGCGTAGGAGTCCAGGTAGAAGTCGTGGGAGGCGGACAGGGCCGGGATCTCGCGCAGCGCCGACGCGGTCGCGTCCCGTCCGGCGATCCGGGCGGCGGTCAGGTCGGCGGCGTACTCCTGGTCGCGCGCGGTGGACAGGGAGGCGCGCAGGTAGAGCTTGCCGTAGGCGGTGTAGATCCGCGCCATCGTCCGGTACGTCGCCCCGACACCGGTGGTGTCGATCTCCTTGGCCTTGCGGCCCTTGGCGACCCGCTTGGCGGACGCCCGCTCCTGCCGGGCCCGGTCGGCGGCCACCTTGCCGTCCGCCTTGGCGTGGAACTGCCCGATGACCCGGCCGATCTGCACGCGCCCGCGCACGACCAGCGCGGACAGCCGGGTGTCACCGCCGGTGAAGTGACCGAACTCGTGGCCGAGCACGGAGCGCAGCTGCCCCTCGCTCAGGCCGATCAGCAGCGGCACGCCGAGCGTGAGGCGGCGCGGGCCGGGCAGCAGGCCGAGCAGCCGCGGTTCCTCGCCGACGGAGGCGTTGACCTCGCCGGTGAGCAGGATGCGGTCGGGGGCGCGGGTGCCGGCCGCCGCGGCCAGCTCGCGCACCAGCGCCCACAGCCGGGGTTCATCGGTGTCGGTGACCGCGAGACCGGGCGGGTCCTCGCCCTTCGGGGTCCGCAGCATCAGCATGCCGCGGACGACGGGGACGGCCAGCAGCACCGTGACGAAGCCGGCCTTCGCCGTGAGCGGGCCGTGTCCCCAGCTGAACACGAGGACGTCGACGCCGGCCAGCGCGGCGAGCAGGACGAGGCTCAGCAGATAGAAGCCGAGCAGCAGAACGAGAGCGCGCAGTGCGCGCAGCGTTGCGCCCATCGGGCAGATCCCCCCACAGGATCCCGGAAAAGGGACAGGACGAAGCGGCGGAAAAGGACATGGAGGATGCACCGGGCCGGTGGCTGGTCGGTGCTGGTGGTGCCGTGGTGCTGTGTTGCTGGTGGTGTCGTTGAGGCCGGTGATGCTGTGTGGGGGGAAGCGGAGTATGCCTTACCGCAGGTCAGGAGGGCAATGTGAGGGCCGCGTAAAGGCGGACGGGCTGCGCGGAGGGAGATGCGCGAGGCCGGGGAGGTGGGCGACCGCCGGGCGGGCTCGGGCGGCGGACCCGGTGTGCCCCGCCCGTGCGGTCCCCGTGCCTCCTCAGCCGGGCAGGCTCGCCGGGCTGCCCCCGTTGGCCTCGTAGCCCGCGACCGCCAGTGCGCGGTGGAGGGCGAACGCGGCGGCCGGGTCCTCGGACAGGGTCCACGGCAGCGCGCCCACATGCCCGTCGACGTGTACGAGCTGGTCCATGGCCTCCGCCCAGCGCTCGGCGCCGACCAGGAAGAAGACCAGCAGGTGCCGGACGTGGGGCAGGGTCGGGTCGTCGGGGACGGCCGAGTGCACCGCGTGCAGCGCGCCGTGGATCGCCTTGGCGACGACCTCGCTCTGGTAGAAGCTCGCGACCAGGTTCACCTCCGGGAGGTGCTCGAACACCGCGAACAGCGGCAGCGCGGCGAGCAGCGAGCCCTCCGGGGCGCGGGCCGCCGCGCTCTGCGCGAAGGCGTACGCCTGCTCACGGGAGCCGTGCCACTTCTCGCACCAGTAGTGCAGCGCGGCCAGATGCGCGCCCATGTGGTGCGGGGCCCGGTCGAGGATCCTGGCCCACAGCTGCTCGAACTCGGCGTGCGGATAGCCCAGCCCGCGCGCGACGGCCAGCTCTATGACGTACGGCACCGGGTCCCCGGGCGCCAGCAGGGCGGCCTCCGCGCAGGCCTTGCGGGCCTCCTCCATGATGATCCGGAACTCGTCCGTGCCCGGCGTCGACGTCCGCCAGGCCTGCTGCACCAGGAACTCCGCGTGCACGGCGGCAGCGCCCGCGTCCTTGGGCTTCTCCGCCCGCCACACCCGCAGCCACTGGCCACCCGGCGTCTCGTGCACCCCGCCCGGGCGCTGCCGCAGCTCCAGCGCGGCGGCGCCGGCGAAGGCCTGCACCCGCTGCCAGCGCAGCTCGCCCTCGGCCCCGGTGCCGGCCAGCAGCTGGGCGCCGGCCCGGTAGTCCCGCGTGCGCTGCACCAGCTCCAGGGTTTGCGTCAGGTCCTGGTCCGGGCCGGGCAGGCGCACGTCCAGCTCTTCCTCGCGCAGGAATCCGTAGGCCGCCGGGTCGGCGGCGTCCGGGTGTCCCGCCGGAACCCGCTGGATCCCGCCGCGCCCGCGCCGCAGCACCGGGAGCAGGACGAGGCTCAGCACGAGCAGCGCCATCAGCAGCCAGAGAATCGCCATGTCCCAAGCGAACCAGACCCCGCCGACAATTGGCGAACCCCGCCGCGAGCCTGTGGAAAACTCCCGATCAGAGCATGACAGCAACTCCGGTCACAGCGTGACAGCAACATTGCAGAACCTGGCTAACACCTCTCGCCGGGCGCCGGGAACCGGCCGGGCGCATTACGCTCGATGCACATGAGCGACAGGCACATCAGCGACCACTTCGAGACCCTCGCAATCCACGCGGGCAACACCGCGGATCCCCTCACCGGCGCGGTCGTCCCGCCGATCTACCAGGTTTCGACCTACAAGCAGGACGGCGTCGGCGGGCTGCGCGGCGGATACGAGTACAGCCGCAGCGCCAACCCGACCCGGACCGCCCTTGAGGAGAACCTCGCCGCGCTGGACGGCGGTCGCCGAGGCCTCGCCTTCGCGTCCGGCCTCGCGGCCGAGGACACGCTGCTGCGTACGCTCCTCGGCCCCGGTGACCACGTGGTGATCCCGGACGACGCCTACGGCGGCACCTTCCGGCTCTTCGCCAAGGTGGCCACCCGCTGGGGCGTGGAATGGTCCGTCGCCGACACCGCCGACCCGGCCGCCGTACGGGCCGCGATCACCCCGAAGACCAAGGCCGTCTGGGTGGAGACCCCCTCCAACCCGCTGCTCGGCATCACCGACATCGCCGCCGTCGCCCAGGTCGCCCACGACGCGGGCGCGAAGCTCGTCGTCGACAACACCTTCGCCACCCCCTACCTCCAGCAGCCGCTGGCGCTGGGCGCGGACGTCGTCGTGTACTCGCTCACGAAGTACATGGGCGGCCACTCGGACGTGGTCGGCGGTGCGCTGGTCGTCGCCGACCAGGCGCTGGGCGAGGAGCTGGCGTACCACCAGAACGCGATGGGCGCCGTGGCCGGCCCCTTCGACTCCTGGCTGGTGCTGCGCGGTACCAAGACCCTCGCGGTGCGCATGGACCGGCACGGCGAGAACGCCACGAAGGTCGCCGACATGCTGACCCGGCACCCGCGCGTGACGCAGGTGTACTACCCGGGCCTGCCCGACCACCCCGGTCACGAGATCGCCGTCAAGCAGATGAAGTCGTTCGGCGGCATGGTGTCGTTCCGCGTCGCGGGCGGCGAGGAGGCCGCGCTGGAGGTGTGCGCCCGTACCAAGGTGTTCACCCTCGGCGAGTCCCTCGGCGGTGTCGAGTCCCTGATCGAGCACCCCGGCCGGATGACGCACGCCTCCGTGGCCGGCTCCCAGCTGGAGGTCCCGGCCGACCTGGTGCGGCTGTCCGTCGGCATCGAGAACGTCGAGGACCTGCTGGAGGACCTCAAGCAGGCCCTCGGCTAGCGGCCGGGGTCACCGGCCGGTGACCGGCGGAGCCGTCCGCGAGGGCGGCTCCGCCCAGGGGCGGCCTAGGCCGCCCACACGGTGAACGCGAGGACCGCCGCGCACGCCAGC
>NZ_JACBWZ010000545.1 GCF_013870595.1 Streptomyces sp. WELS2
CGTCAGCTCCAGCCGGTCGGCCCCGGCCGTCGCCGTCCAGCCGCCACAGCGGAACCCGGCCCCTTCCCCGGTGACCTCCGGCTGCCCGGTGAGCAGCCCGCGCAGATCCGCGTCCACATAGGTCGGCCGGTGCTGGGGCGGCGCGGCGAGCAGCTGCGCCCCGTCGGTGACACCGGTCAGCACCAGCAGCGAGTCCACCCCGCCGTTGAACGCGCCCTCGATGTCGGTGTCCAGCCGGTCCCCGACCACCAGCGGGCGCTCAGCACCGGTGCGGATGATCGTCTCCCGGTGCATCGGGGGCAGCGGCTTGCCCGCCACCTGCGGCTCGGCGCCGGTCGCGATCCGTACGACCTCCACGGCCGCCCCGTTGCCCGGCGCGATGCCCCGCCCGCCGGGAATCGTCAGGTCGGTGTTGGACGCGAACCACGGCACGCCCCGCCGGACGGCGTACGACGCCTCCGCGAACCGGCCCCACGGCAGGTCCGGCCCGCCATAGCCCTGGACGACCGCCGCCGGGTCGTCGTCCGCCGACTCCACCGGCACCAGGCCGCGCTCGCGCAGCGCCACCCTGAGCCCCTCGCCGCCGATCACCAGCACCCGCGCCCCGGCCGGCACCTGTTCGCTGATCAGCCGGGCGACGGCCTGCGCGGAGGTGATGACGTCGTCCGCGCCGGTCGGTATGCCCAGCTCCGTCAGATGTCCGGCCACCGTGTCCGGGGTGCGCAGCGCGTTGTTGGTGACGTACGCCAGCCGCATGCCGCCCGAGCGCGCCACCGCCAGCGAGTCGACCGCGTGCGCGATCGCGTTGCCTCCCGCGTAGACCACCCCGTCCAGGTCGAGCAGCGCCGTGTCGTACGCCTCGCTCAGGGGCTGCCCACTGCCCTCGGGCCTGGTCCTGACGCCTTGGCTCATGTCCGTATCGCTCCTCGTAGACTCGCCTTTCCCCCGATCATCCCGCATGCCACCGACACACGTACGATGCCGGGATGAAGACAGCAGGTCACTCGGAGGCAACGACGCGCCGCGGCCTGGAACTCACCCCGTTCCGTGGCCTGCGTTACGACCCCGACCGGGTCGGCAGCCTCGCCTCCGTCACCTCCCCTCCCTACGACGTCGTCGTACGGCCCGACGGCCTGCACCACCTCCAGTCGGCCGACCCGCACAACATCGTCCGGCTGATCCTGCCGCAGGCCGGCACGCCCAGCGCCCGCACCGAGCAGGCCGCCGACACCCTGCGCCGCTGGCTGGCCGAGGGCATCCTGGTCGCCGACCCGGATCCGGGCCTGTACGTGTACGAGCAGCGCGACGGCGACGGCATGCTCCAGCGCGGGATCATCGGCACGCTGCGGGTGACGGAGCCCGCCGAGGGCGTGGTGCTGCCGCACGAGGACGTCATGCCGCCCGTGGTCGCCGACCGCGCCGCCCTGATGCGCGCCACCCGGGCGAACCTGGAACCGCTGCTGCTGACATACCGTGGCGACGGCGCGCCGGCCCCCGGTACGGCGACCGGGGTGGACGTGGGTACGACGGCCGGGCCCGGCACGGGTACGACGGCCGGGGTGGGTGAGGGTACGGCGACCGGGGTGAGCGTCGATACGGCGGCCGAGGCGGGCGTCGGTACGGCGGCCGAGGTGATCGAGCGTACGGCGAGCCGTCCGCCGCTGCTGGCCACCACCACCGAGGACGGCTTCCGGCACCGCCTGTGGTCCATCACCGACCCCGTCGACCTGGCCCGCGTCCAGACCGATCTGGCCGGCCGCCAGGCCCTGATCGCCGACGGCCACCACCGCTGGGCCACCTACCGGCGGCTGCGCCTGGAGCACCCCTCCCCCAGCCCCTGGGACTACGGCCTGGTCCTGCTGGTCGACACCGTCCGCTATCCGCTGCGGGTCCGGGCCATCCACCGGCTGCTGCACGGTCTGCCGGTCGCGGACGCGCTCCGGGCGGTGGACGGCCTGTTCCGGGTACGGCGGCTCGACACGCCCCTGCCGGAGGCCCTGGCCGCCCTGGCGGACGCGTCCTGCGCCGGCAACGCGTTCCTGCTGGCCGGTGACGGCGCCTTCCACCTGCTCGACCGCCCGGACCCGGAGCTGCTGGCCCGGACCGTCCCGGCGGACCGGCCGGCCGCCTGGCGCTCGCTGGACGCCACGGTGCTGCACGCCACGCTGCTGGAGAACGTCTGGCGCATCCCCGAGGACTCCCCGGCGCACATCGCCTACATCCACGACACGGCGGCGACGGTCGAGAAGGCGGAACGCGACGGCGGTACGGCCGTCCTGCTGCATCCGGTCCGCGAGGAGGTCGTACGCGATCTGGCCCGGCAGGGGGTGACGATGCCCCGCAAGTCGACGTCGTTCGGCCCGAAGCCGGCCTCGGGGCTGGTGCTGCGCGCGCTGGAGATCTGAGCCGGCGGCAAGACGAAGGGGGGCGGGCTCCATGGGAGCCCGCCCCCCTTTCAGGTGACTGCGCTTTTCAGGCGATCGCCGACGTCAGTGCTTGTCGCCGTCCTCCGGGGAGGCGTCCGCGGATCCGGTCTCTTCCCCGGGCTCGTCCGAGGCGTCCTCGGCCAGGGCGTCGACGAACTCCACGCCGTCCAGCTCGGCGAGCCGGTCGGAGGCGTCCGTGCTGCCGTCCCGGTCGGCCTCGACGGCCTTCGCGAACCACTCCCGCGCCTCGCGCTCCCGGCCGGCGGCCAGCAGCGCGTCGGCGTAGGCGTAGCGCAGGCGCGCGGTCCAGGGCTGCACCGAGTTCGAGGCCAGCTCCGGGCTCTGGAGCGTCACGATGGCCGCGTCCAGCTGGCCCATGTCACGCCGGGCGCCGGCGGCGACGAGCCGCATCTCGACCTGCCCGGCCTTGTCCAGCTTGTGCACCTCCGGGGCGCCGGCCATGTCGAGCGCCTTCTCCGGCCGGCCGAGCCCGCGCTCGCAGTCGGCCATCAGCGGCCACAGGTCGACGGTGCCGGTCATCCGCCGGGCGGCGCGGAACTCGGCGAGGGCCTCGCTGTACTTCTGGTTCGCGTACGCGGCGAACCCGGCGGCCTCGCGCACGGCGGCCACGCGGGACGCCAGGCGCAGGGCGACCTTGGAGTAGCCGTAGGCGCCCTCGGGGTCCTCGTCGATGAGCCGGGCGACCATCACCAGGTTCTTGGCGACGTCCTCCGCGAGCGTCTTGGGCAGGCTCTGCAGTTCCTGCCGGACGTCCTTGTCGACCTCGTCGCCGGTGACGTCCTCGGGGATCGGCAGCCGCTTGATCGGCTCCCGGTCACGGTCACGGTCACGCTCGTCACGGAACCGGCCACCGCCACGGCGGTCGTCCCGGCCGTCACGTCCACGGAAGCCACCGCCCGGCCGGCCACCCCGGTCGTCCCTGCGGGGCCCACGGCCGCCACGGTCGTCCCGTCCCCGGAAACCACCGCGCTCCCCACGGCTGTCGTCCCGACGGAAGCCACCGCGGTCGTCCCTGCGGTCGTCGCGACGGTCGTCCCTGCGGTCGTCACGCCGGTCGTCACGGCGGAAGCCCCCGCGGTCGTCGTCGCGACGGAAGGAGGGACGGTCGCCTCGATCGTCACGCCGGTCGTCACGGCGGAAGCCGCCACGGTCGTCGTCGCGACGGAAGGAGGGACGGTCGCCTCGATCGTCACGCCGGTCGTCACGGCGGAAGCCGCCACGGTCTCCACGGTCGTCACGCCGGTCGTCCCTGCGGAAGCCGCCGCGGTCACCGCGGTCCCGGTCGTCCCGCTGGAACCCCGGACGCGCACCCCGGTCGCCCTCACGACGGAACCCACCGCCACGCCGGTCGTCACGGCGGTCGTCACGCCGGTCATCGCGGTTGTCGTCCCTGCGGAAGCCGCCCCGCTCACCACGGTCGCGGTCATCGCGGCGATCGTCCCGCCGGCCGTAGCCGCCACGGTCGTTGGCGCGACGCTCGTTGTCCCGGCGGTCGTTGTCGCGCCGGAAGCCGCCGCGGTCACCCCGGTCACCACTGTCCCGTCGTCGCTGGTCGCGCTCCGGACGGTCGCCGGGAGAGTTGGTGGACATGGTGACTCCTGTCTGTGGTACCGCAAGCATTGTAAAAACAAAAGGACCCCTGGTCCCAGCTGAACGCTGGTGACCAGGGGTCCTCCAAAGATTGTTCGGCGGCGTCCTACTCTCCCACAGGGTCCCCCCTGCAGTACCATCGGCGCTGTGAGGCTTAGCTTCCGGGTTCGGAATGTAACCGGGCGTTTCCCTCACGCTATGACCACCGAAACCCTAATGGTTTCGAGCGAACAAGCACACTCTTTAATTGTGTTCTCGGTTCAGCTCTGAGCCGGCAACCGTTCGTTGCCTCAGAACATACACAGTGGACGCGAGCATCAATGGACAAGCT
>NZ_JACBWZ010000546.1 GCF_013870595.1 Streptomyces sp. WELS2
CAGCCTGGCCTCGACGCTCACCCGGACCGCGGGCTGGCCCCAGATCTCCCGGGCGACGGCCCGCGCCTCCTCGCTGGTGACGGCGAGGGCGACGACGTACCGGCCGGTGCGGCGCAGGTCGGCCCGGCGCAGCAGGTCCAGGACCACGTCGTAGGGGCGGGGCCGCCACAGGTCGTCCACCAGCACGGACAGGGCGATCTCGGTGTACGGGCCGACGGTGGTGCAGCGGTGCTCGTACAGCGACAGCACCGCCAGCGCCCGTCGGCCCAGCCGGCTCGGCGTCATCCAGGTGACGTCGGGCAGCAGCCCGCGGGCGGTGTCCGCGTCGACGGGGAAGCACAGGTGGGCGGCGGAGGAGTCGTAGTAGCGCACCGGCACGTCGACCGGGCCGGCCGTGGTGGGCAGCGAGGTGGTGGGCAGGGTGAGGAAGGGGTAGCCCTCGGGCGGGTTGGCGCGGTCCTTGAGCTGGTAGGCCTGGGTGCGCACGACGGGCCCGCGGTAGGGGGTGAGGGCCTCGTCGACGCGTTCGCGGGCATCGGGGATGACGGTGCGCAGGTGCTCGATGTACTCGTGGAGCATGTGGCACAGCGGGAACTCGTGGGTGGGACCGGTGTAGTCGACCTCGTACCAGTTCGGGTGCGGGTCGAACGCGGTGCCCGCGCCGCGGCCGTCGAGGACGGGCACGATGTCGTGCTGGTTGGTGATGCTGGCGACCCAGGTGCGCGGGTCGGCGGGCTTCTTGGTGTCGACCGGGGAGCCGACGGCGACGACGTGGGTGACCCGGTAGGCGCGGCAGAACTCCTCGTTCTGGGCGAGGTTCATCACGGCGATCCCGCCCTCGCTGTGCCCGATCATCGCGAGGTCGGCGCCGCGCGGGATGCCGTAGTCCCGCAGGGCGAGCAGGATCGCCCTGGTGTACGGCGAGTCGGGCATGAACAGGTTGCGCCAGGCGCCGACGAAGTCCTGCGGGGAGTCGGTGCGGGGGCGGCCGGGTGCCATGCCGGGCGCCTGGAGGACGTAGCGGACGACGCCGTCCGGGCCGCGCACGTTCTGCAGCAGGATCCGCCCGTTCGTGGAGAGCAGCTCGATGTTGCGCAGGAAGCCGAGGAAGGACCCTTTCGTGGCGATGACCTGCCGCTCCTGGTCGGTGAGGCCGACGGCCTCGGCGGCGCCCTCGCCCCGGTCCAGGCCCGCCAGGTGGGCGGCGCTGACGCCGTGCAGCGGGTCGGCGGACAGTTCGCGGCCGGTGGCCAGCGCCCAGCCGGTCTCGTCGTTGTGCGGGTCCTCGTCCAGCAGGGCGCGGATCGCGAGGAGTTCGGCCATCAGCGGGGCCAGCCCGGACAGCGCGCGCTGGGCCCCCTGGTCGCGGAACAGGGCGCGCAGGGACCGTACGGCCGCCAGGTCCTTGTCGGTGGTGACGGCCTCGGTCAGCCGGCGCATGCCGGGATCGCGCTCGAACTCCGGGTGGTCGACCAGCACGGCGGCGATCCGCAGCCGCAGCGAGGTGACCGCCACCAGCGCGGCCAGGCTTTCCCGGCCCAGCACCTCGCCGGCGGCGCCGAGGACGTGGCCCATGCCCTTCGGCGCGGTGATCGCCGAGCCGCCGAGGCCCTGTTTGTTGGTCAGGGCGCGCAGCAGGGCCCACTGGGCGGGCAGGCCGGTGCGCGGGCGGCGGCGCGCGGAGGCGGTCAGGGCCGGGGTGAACAGCGCGGTGCTGGTGCGCGCGGAGACCGCGCGGATGCCCTCGGCGACGTCCACCACCTCCCGCGCGCACCGGCGCAGCAGTTCCCTGGCGTCCCGGCCGTCCGGCGCGGGCCGTCCGGGTGCGGTGCCGTCCGCTCGCATCCGACGCTCCCTCGGCTCGGTGACATGGGGCGGAGCCGGGGCGGCGCCGGCGGGCGCGGCCCCGGCTCCCATGGTCGGCCAGCGGGGCCACGCCCGCACCTTCATCCATCCAGGTAGAGGATGCCCGCGGGGGCGGAGCCGCGCGCCGAGCCTGGTGCGCCGGGGCCACCGGGTCGGCGCATAATCGCCGCCCATGACCCCCTGCACCACCCGGCCGCGCCGCGCGGGAGACACACCGTGACCGTCACCCCCGAACACCCGGAGGGGCCGCGCGCCCCGCTTCCCGACACCGTCCCGGTCGGTCTGCCGCTGCGCACCGGCTATCTGCTCACCCTCGTGGTGGGCCCGCTGGCCGTACTGGCGCTGGCACTGCCGGCCGCCCTGGCCGGCGGCTGGGGGCCGCGCTGGTACGACGCGGTCCTCGGCGCCGGGATGTACGCGCTGTCCATCATGGGCATCACCGCCGGCTTCCACCGGCACTTCACCCATCTGTCGTTCAAGGCGAAACGCCCGCTGCGGATCGCCCTCGGGGCCGCGGGCAGCCTCGCCATGGAGGGCCCGGTGACGATGTGGGTCGCCGAGCACCGGCGCCACCACCAGTACGCGGACCGGGCGGGCGACCCGCACTCGCCGTGGAAGTACGGCACCACCCGGCGGGCGCTGCTGAAGGGGCTGTGGCACGCCCAGGTCGGCTGGTTCGCCTCCTCACCGGTCCGCTCCCACTACCCCCGCTACGTCCCCGACCTGCTCGCCGACCCGGACGTGCGCCGCCTGGACCGCTGCTATCCGCTGGCCGTCGCCGTCTCGCTCGCGCTGCCGCCGGCCGTGGTCCTGGCGGTCGCCCAGGACGCGCGGTCCGCGCTGGTCACCTTCTTCTGGGCGAGCCTGGTGCGGTACGCGGTCGTGCACCATGTCACCTGGTCGGTCAACTCCGTCGCGCACGCCTTCGGCCCACGCCACTACCGCACCCGCGACCAGTCCCGGGACGTGCCCTGGGTGGCCCTGCTGACCTTCGGCGAGGGCTGGCACAACCTCCACCACGCCGATCCCAACAGCGCCCGGCACGGCGGGCTGCGCGGCCAGCCGGACCTCACGGCGTGGCTGATCGCCCGGTTCGAGCGGTGGGGCTGGGCGTACGACGTGCGCTGGCCGGACCGGCGGCGGATCGCCGCCCGGCTGCACGCGGAAACGGCCGGCCGCCGGGCACCGCACCGTCAACTGCCTGGAAAGTAACGGGAGAACGAGGACGAGTCGACGGCGAACATGCCGTTGAAGGGCTCGTTCAGCCCGTAGACCAGCAGCACGGTGAAGGTGATGAGCGCGGTCAGGCCCATCACCATCACGACATGGGTGACGCTGCGCCGTACGCCGAACATGAACATGAAGGCCACGGTCAGCAGGCCGCCGACGATCAGCCCGAACCACAGGACGGGTGACAGGGTGTCGCCGACGTCCGCCTCCCGGCCGCGCCGGGCGTCGTCCAGCACGCTGAGCTGGGCCAGCACCTCCTGGAGCGTGGCCTGCTGGACGGGGCCCGCACCGGCGGGGATCTGGCCCGCCGCCCGCAGATCGTTCAGCAGGACCCAGCCGCGCCGGTCCGGTGGCCGCCCGGCGACCATGACCGGCCACTCCTCGGACACCACGTGGTGCACGTACGCGTCGACGGCTTCCCTGGTCCGTTCGCCCGCCGGCGCGGGCAGCCCGGCGGAGAGCAGCCGGATCTGGTGCGCGGCGCTCGCCTCCGCCTGCACATGGTCCGACGCGGCGGACCGGGCCTCCCACACGGCCACCATCGACAGGCCGAGCACGAGGGCGTAGAGCACGCTGACCATCATGGCGATGTACTCGGCGACGTCCTCGCGGGGTTCCGCGTCCGGGGCGGGCGGCCAGAAGCGGTGCCGGAGCAGCACGGCGCCGGCCGCGACCACGGCGATCCCCAGAACGACGGCGAAGGTCTCGATCATCGGCGCGGTCTCCTGTCGTGTCGATGGCTGGGGGTTGCCACTGGGGCGGGGGGTTACTTGCCGATGCGCCGCGAGCCGAACAGCGCTGCGGCGAGGGCGGCGGGGATCAGCAGCAGGAACAGCACGGCGAGCAGACCGAGCCCGGTCGGCTTGCCTCCGGGCCGGATGAACCGGGACATGATGGAGGGGGCGGAGGGCGAGGGGGAGGGAGTGCGGGGGGTCGAGGTGGCGGGTGCGGTGGGGGTGGTGGACCGGCCTCCGGTGGATTGGCCCCCGGTTGCCTGGCCTCCGGTGGCTTGTCCTCCGGTTGCCTGGCCGCCCGTGGCCTGGCCGCCCGTGGCCTGGCCTCCGGTCGCTTGGCCGCCGGCTGCTTCGCCTCCGGTGACCTGACCGCCGGTGCCCTGGCCTCCGGTGGTCTGACCTTCCGTCGTCTGTCCGCCGGTGGCTTGTCCGCCGGTGGCAGCTCCTCCGGTGGCTGCTCCTCCGGTGGCCTGACCGCCCGTGGCCTGGCCACCGGTGGTCTGGCCTCCGGTGGTCCGGCCCTGACCG
>NZ_JACBWZ010000547.1 GCF_013870595.1 Streptomyces sp. WELS2
GGCCGCCTGGGCGGACAGCGCGCCGAGCGCCCGGGAGAGGCGTTCGGCCTGGTCACGGGCGTGAGGCGCGACGGTTTCCAGCGACTCCCCGCGTAGCAGACGTTCCGCCGTCCCACGGTCCAGCCACTTGTCCTGCTCGTCGGCCATCACATGTCCTTCTGCGTCCGCGTACGCGTATGCGTCACAGTTGCGGACGTCACCGCGCCGCGGCGCGGTTCTCGCTGTGGCGGGAGGGCGTCGAGTCCGCCCGCCGATTCCGGATCCGCGCCGATCAGCTCCGCGAGCCGTTTCAGACCGCGGTGCGCGGCGGTGCGGACGGCGCCCGCGCGTTTGCCGAGCGTCTCGGCGGCGGTCTTGGCGTCCAGGCCCACGACCACGCGCAGCACGACGGCCTCGGCCTGGTCCTGCGGGAGCCGGGCTATCAGGGACAGGGTGCTGTCGGTGGCCAGGGCCTCGATGGCCTCGCCGGCCGTGTCGGACTCGGCGGGCCGGCCGGTCAGCTCGGTCTCGTCGCCGCCTATGGCGGGGCGCCGGCCGCGCATGCGGATGTGGTCCAGGGCGCGGTTGCGGGCTATCCGGGCGGCCCAGCCGCGGAACCGGTCGGCGTCGCCGCTGAAGCGGTCCAGGTCACGGGCGATCTGGAGCCAGGCCTCGGAGGCGACGTCCTCGGCGTCGGCGTCGCCGACGAGGGTGCGGACGTATCCGAGCAGCCGGGGGTGCACCGCGCGGTACATCGTGCGGAACGCGGTCTCGTCCCCGCCCTGTGCCGCGCGCACCGCGGCGGTCAGCTCCGCGTCGTCCCCCAGCACCGTACTCCCTTTACGCCTGTTCCCGGTCGGCGCGAAAGGCACGTTACGGCGTGAAAGGGCCGCACGTCCACGTGCGTAGAAGATGCAACTAACTCGTGACCAGGTGCGGATGTGCGGACGGTGAGGACCCGATGTGGCGGGGTGTGACAGAAACGGCACGCACGGCGCTGAAGGGAGTACGGGCCGCACGCGACCCGTACGCGCGACGGCCGGGGCCTCTCCTGTGGGGGGTGGCGGCTCCGGTCGTCGCTTTGTCGCCTTCCGACCCGGTCTGTGCCGATGCGGGCCGTCCACGAACGCCGGCTGCCGGCTGCCGGCTGCCAGCTGCCGAGTAGTGTCCCTTGACCCTCACACCGTGTCAGGCGGTCGGCTCGGAGACATCATGTTCACCATCGGAGACTTCGCCCGGCACGGCCGCGTCTCGGTCCGGATGCTGCGCCACTACGACGCGACCGGACTGCTGCGGCCGGCTCACGTGGACCCCGCCAGCGGCTACCGCTACTACACCGCCGCCCAGCTCGCCCGTCTCAACCGGATCATCGCGCTCAAGGATCTCGGATTCACCCTCCAGCAGGTCCAGGACATCGTGGACGAGAAGATCGGTCTCGATGAGCTGCGCGGCATGCTGCGGCTGCGGCGGGCCGAACTGGAGACGGCGATGGCCGCCGCGGCGGCACGGCTGGTCCGGGTCGAGGCGAGGCTCCGAGCCATCGAGAGCGAGGGGCACATGCCCGCGAACGACGTCGTGATCAAGAGCGTCCCTTCCGTCCGGGTGGCGGAGCTGACCGCAACCGCCGCGAGTTTCGCCCCCGAGGACATCGGCCCGGTCATCGGGCCGCTCTACGACGAGCTGTTCCGGTGCCTGCGCTCGGAGGGCATCACCCCCACGGGCCCCGGCATCGCCTATTACGAGGACGCCCCGGAGGGCGGGGGCAGGATCAGCGTCCACGCCGCCGTCCAGGTCCGCGCGCCTCTCCGGGACGGCACCGTCCGGATCCTCGACCTGCCGTCCCTCGACCGGGCGGCGACCATCGTGCACCGCGGCCCGATGGATGCCGTGCTCCCCACCGCCCAGACCCTGGCCCGCTGGATCGACGCCCACGGCTACCGGTCGGCCGGATACCCCCGCGAGATCAGCCTGGAGTGCCCGGAGAACCGTGACGACTGGGTGACGGAACTACAGGCACCGGTGACCGAGGGCTGATCGCGCAGTCCCACTCGCACTTCCCGGGATGGCCCTGGTAGATCGTGCAGGGCGTTTCCATCGGTGTTCTGGTCTTGAGGCAGACATCCGCGTCCACGATCCACTGCTTTCCGGAGTGGTCGGACCAGCACAGGTACACGTCTTTCTCGAGCTCCGAGCCGCTTCGCAGCCAAGTCGCGTGGTACTCGTGCGTTTCCTCGCTCAGCAGGCACTGGAGGTCGTCCAGGAACGCCCAGTCGACTTCGCCGTGGTCGGCGCAGGGCAGTCGCCGCGCCTGTTCCAGGACGTCGTCCCGGATCTCGCAGACGCTCGGGCATCGGAAGGTCGTTTCAGGGCCCGTCGTCATCTGATCACCCTCGCCTGCACACCGGCCTCGATGGTGAGCGCCAGTTCCTCGGCCGCCTCGATCCCGATGCACTGGATGAGCAGGAAGCCGCCCGCGGAGTCGATCAGTACGTCCACCAGGGCACCGGCCCGCATGATGGCCCTCTCGAGGCGGGCCCGCGCGTCAACTGTCCTCGGAGGGTGCTCCATTGATCGCCTCCTCCGGGTGCCGCTCCCGCAGGGTCAGCCCGTCGCGCAGGAGACGGAGGATCTCGCGGGCCTGGTACACATTGCAGTCGCCGAGACGCACCACCCAGCGGCGGTCCTCGGCCGGGGCCAGGCGGGTGTGGAACTGCGGAAGCCGGATGCCCGCCTTCTCCAGGGCCTCGGCCAGGGCGAAGGTGGTCTCGCCGACCTCCAGCACCTGCCGGATCCCCAGCCTGGGGACTTCTTCGCCGCCGGGCTTCTCACCGTCAACCAACGCCGATTCCCTCAGCCTTTCGGGCACGATTATTCCTCTCCGTAGTGACACGACTACCGGACAGGTTCAGCCTGGACCACACCTGGGGACCGCTCAACGTGTTGGCAGAGAACGGAAGGTTGGTGAACGACGGTTGAATCGCAAGGAGTTGAACCCCGACGCCTCCCCGCAAGCGGCGTACGGCGCGCGTCTGCGCAGTCTGCGGGAGGCCCGCGGCTGGACCCAGGACGATCTGGGCATCCTGATGGACTATTCCAGCGTGCATATCTCGGCGGTCGAAACTGGTCGGAAGCCTCCGACCCTTCGCTTTTCGCGTAGCGCGGACAGAGCATTCGGCCTCACGGGCACCGGGAACTCTTTCGAGCGCGAGTACCGGCAGATCCAGCACGGCAACCTGCTGGAGGGCTTCCCCGAGTTCGTCAAGCACGAGGGCAGGGCGGCGGAAATCCGGCTGTACGAAATCGGAATCATCCCCGGCCTGCTCCAGACACCGGAGTACGCGCGCGTCCTGGCGGACAGTGCCGTGCGACGAGGGACCATCACGCCCGAACAGGCAGAGGAACGAGTCTCCTTCCTGGCGGAACGGCAGGAAGCCGTGGAACGCGGCCGCCTGCCCACGATGCTGGTGGTGATGGACGAGAGCTGCATCCGCAGACAGGTCGGCGGGCCCAAGGTCATGAGGGCCCAGCTCGACCGGCTGATGCAGTTCGCCGAGCTGCCGAACACCGTGCTCCAGATCGCCCCCTTCGACATGGGGGAGCGTCGCCCGTTCAACCTCCCCATGACCTTACTGACGATGCCGGACCTGTCCGTGATCGCGTACGCGGAGTCCCAGGTGCGAGGCCACTTGGAGCGCGAAACTGCCGCCGTACTCCCGCTGTTGGCGGACTACCATCAGTTGCAGGCAGATGCTCTGTCCCAGGCTGCATCGGTGGCCGTGATCAAAGAGGCATGAAAGGGCACCCCGTGACAACCGAGTCCCCCCGCTGGTTCAAGTCCTCCTACAGCGACAACGGCGGCCAGTGCATCGAAGTCGCCACCAACCTCGCCACCACCCACGACGTGGTCCCCGTCCGCGACTCCAAGAACACCGACGGCGCCGTGCTGAACTTCACCACCGGCACCTGGTCCTCGTTCATCGCGTACGCCGCCGCTCAGAGCGTCTGAAACCCCGCTCGTGCCCGCCTCCTCCCTCGGCTGTAGTGGGAGGAGGCGCACTCTTCATCCAAGCGGCATGAAAGGGACATCCCATGACGTCCGAGGCCCCCCGCTGGTTCAAGTCCTCCTACAGCGGCAACGGCGGCCAGTGCATCGAGGTCGCCACCAACCTCGCCACCACCCACGACGTGGTCCCCGTCCGCGACTCCAAGGACACCGACGGCGCCGTACTGCACTTCACCACCGGCACCTGGTCCGCCTTCATCACGTACGCCGCCGCCCGGCGCGTCTGAACTCACACCGGTCGGTCACGGCCACGCCCGTCCTCCTCCGCCGCGAGCCTGCGGGCCAG
>NZ_JACBWZ010000548.1 GCF_013870595.1 Streptomyces sp. WELS2
GTCCCGCGCCGGCCCCGTCCGGGCGGTGCGACGGCCGGCCACGCCGTGGCGCCGGGCGGCGAGCCGGGCCCGGTGGAGAACGAGGACTACGCCGGCTGTCTGCTCCGTTTCACCTCCGGCGCCCGTGGGGTCCTGGAGGCCTGCCGGGTATCGGTCGGCGAGCAGAACGCCTACGGCTTCGAGGTGCACGGCAGCCGGGGCGCGGTGTTCTGGGACTTCCGGAGGATGAACGAGCTGGGCGTGTGCCGGGGCACCGGCTACCGGGACCAGCCCGTGAGCACGGTCCACGTCGGGCCGGGCGCGGGCGAGTTCGCCGCGTTCCAGCCGGGCGCGGCCAACGCGATGGGCTACGACGACCTGAAGGTGATCGAGGCGTGCCGCTTCGTACGGTCCATCGCCGAGGGCACGCCGTACGGCACCACCCTCGCGGACGCGGTGCACGGTGCGCGTGCGCTCGACGCGATGGCACGGTCGGCGCAAACCGGCGGCTGGGTCGGTCCGTAGGAGCGCCGGGGCGGGTCCGGTCCCGGGGCCTCGACGGCTCTTCGGGTGATGGTGTGCGGGGTTTGTACGGACAAGAATGGGACGCATGCGTATCGGAATCCTCGGTCTCGGCCGTATCGGCTCCTTCCACGCCGAGACCCTCTTCGGGCTCGACGCCGTCGAATCGCTCGTCGTCACCGACCCGTTCGCGGACGCGGCCGAGCGGGCGGCGGAGCGGTTCGGCGCCGAGGTGGCCCCGTCGCCGCGGGCGCTGCTGGCGTCCGGGGTGGACGGCATCGTGGTGGCGGCGGCCACCGACGCCCACCCCGAGCTGATCCGGGCCGGTGTCGAGGCCGGTGTCCCCGTCTTCTGCGAGAAGCCCGTCGCCCGGACGATGCGCGAGGGCGTCGAGGTCCTGGGCGTCGTACGGGACGGGGGCGTGCCGGTCCAGATCGGCTACCACCGGCGCTTCGACGCGGGGTTCGCCGCCGCCCGGGCCGCCGTACGGGCCGGTGAGCTGGGCGCGCTGCACACCGTGCGGTCCACGACGCTGGACCCGGAGCCGCCGCCGGCCGCGTACATCGCCGCGTCCGGCGGCATCTTCCGGGACTGTTCCGTGCACGACTTCGACAGCATCCGCTGGGTGACGGGCCGTGAGGTCACGGAGGTGTACGCGGTGGGCGGCAATCGCGGCGCCGGCCACATCGCGGCGGCGGGCGACGCCGACACCGCCGGGGCGCTGCTCACCCTGGACGACGGCACGGTGGCGATGGTGTCCAACTCGCGTCACAACCGGCGGGGTTACGACGTGCGCATGGAACTGCACGGTTTCGCCGACTCGCTCGCCGTGGGCCTGGACGACCGGCTGCCGCTGCGCTCGGCCGAGCCCGGCGCGAGCTTCCCCTCGGGCACTCCGCACGCCTTCTTCATGGACCGGTTCGCCGCCGCCTACCGAGCCGAACTCGCCGCGTTCACCGAGGTGGTGGCCGGGACCCGGCCCTCCCCCTGCACCGTGGAGGACGCCCTGGAGGCGGGCTGGATCGCCGAGGCGTGCACCCTGTCCCTGCGCGAGCACCGGCCGGTGACGCTCGCGGAGGTGCGGTCGGCCTGAGCGGCGCGGGGACGGTGCCGGGCCGGTAGGCGGCGCCCGCCCCGTCCCCGCGCCCGGGTCAGCCGCAGTACCGGATCAGCCACTCGTCCGCGTGGTAGGTGTCCCGGGCCGGGTCCGGCCGGGTGGCCGGCTCGGTCTCGACCGTGTCCTCGGGGCGTATCCGCTCGGGCAGGCGGCCGAAGCGCTGCCGCCTGGCGACGGCCGCGTCGGCCGCGTCCCGGGGCGTGTCGTGGGTGTGCGTGCGGTGTGTCATGTCGTCCTCCCGTCCACGCGGGCGTTCCCCGTTGTCGGTGGAAACGCCCGGGTGCCCCGGTTGGTTCCCGGGCGCGCCGTGGCCGAATCCGTCGGGAGAGCGCAGGATCCGGCGCGCGCCCGCTCAGGCGCCGCAGGAGCGCAGGAAGCGCCGGGTGCGGACGGCGATCGGCAGCGGCCGGTCCGGCTCGCACGGGTACATGTCCTGCTCGACGATGGCGAACAGGTCCACGCCCAGTTTCTGTGCCGCCCGCAGCACCGGTGCCAGGTCCGGCACCCCGGACGGCGGTTCGCACATCACCCCGCGCCGCACGGCGGGCCCGAACGGCAGCCCCTGGGCGACGACTTCGGCGAGGACGTCGGGGTCGACCTGCTTGAGGTGCAGATAGCCGACGCGTCCACCGTAGGTCTCGATCAGCTTGACGCTGTCGCCGCCGCAGTAGGCGTAGTGCCCGGTGTCCAGGCAGAGGCTCACCAGCCGGCTGTCGGTGGCGTCCAGGAAGCGGGTGACGTGGGCCTCGGTGTCGAGGTGGGTGTCGGCGTGCGGGTGGACGACGATGTCCAGGCCGTAGGTCTCCTTGACCCGGTGGCCGAGCCGTTCCATGCCCCGGGTCAGGTGGGTCCACTGCTCGGGGGTCAGCTCGGGCGGCTCCAGGATCTCGGCGGTCTTGTCGTCGCGCCAGAAGGAGGGGATCACCACCAGGTGCCGGGCGCCCATGGCCCGGGTGAGCTCGGCGACCCGGCCGACGTGGGCCCAGGTCTCCTCCCAGACGGCCGGTCCGCGGTGCAGGGCGGTGAAGACCGTGCCCGCCGAGACGTTCAGGTCGCGCCGGGCCAGTTCGTCGGCGAGCCGGGCCGGGTCGGTGGGGAGGTAGCCGTAGGGGCCGAGTTCGATCCAGTCGTAGCCCGCCTCGGACACCTCGTCGAGGAAGCGGTGCCAGGGGATCTGGCGCGGGTCGTCGGGGAACCAGACACCCCAGGAGTCGGGCGCGGAGCCGACCCGGATGCGGTCGAGGGTCTGGGCCATGGCAGGGGTTCCTCTCCGGGGCGGTCGTCGCGGGCGGGCCCGCCGTCCATCCTTTGTCAGGACATCATTTCACGAACACGTCCGCGCGCAAGGAGGATGCGCGCTCCTCGGTGCTGGTCTTTCCCGTGCGCGCCTGATACCACGGGAGGGTTCGAAGTGCGCACGGATTCAAGGAAGTTGACGCCGTTCCCACCGCCCCGGAGGTTTCCCGTGCTGCGAGCGATGCTGACGGCGGCCGCGGCCGTCGCCGCGCTGCTGGCCCCCGCCACCGCCCACGCCGGGGAAGGCGGGCCGGGCATTCCCCCGCTCACCGACGGGCAGGGCCGGGTGCTCACCCTGCGCGACTGGAACATCGAGGACAAGACGCACCGGGGCGAGCAGGCGCTGAGCGCGATCACCGAACGCCATCTGCGCGATCTGCGCGCCCAGGGCTTCGACTTCGCCCGGCTGCTGGTCTTCTGGGACGACCTGGAACCCCGGCCCGGCCAGTACAGCGAGCGGTACCTGCGCAGGATCGGGCGCGTCCTGGACTGGGCCGGGCGCCAGGGCGTGCGGGTCGTGCTCGACGCCCACCAGGACGTCTTCGGGCCCGCCTTCGGCCACCGGGGTGTACCCGAGTGGGCGACCAGGACCGACGGGCTGCGGTTCACCCCGCACCCGGACGACTGGTTCGCCGAGTACTTCGAGCCCGCCGTGCAGCGCGCCTTCACCCATCTCTACGAGGACGCCGACCTCAGGCGCGCCCAGGCCCGGATGTGGCGCACGCTCGCCGCCCGCTTCGCCGGCCATCCGGCCGTGCTCGGCTACGACCTGATCAACGAGCCCATGGGCGAGCCGCGGCCCGGGGAGGACCTGCCGGCGGCCGCGCGCCGGATCGAACGCGAACAGCTCACCCCGATGTACAACCGGCTGGCCGGCGCCGTCCGCCCGGCCGACCGGGACGCCTGGCTGTTCGTCGAGCCGACCCCGGTCGTCGGGGAGGGCGTGCCGACGGGCCTGGGCCGCGTCCGTGACCCCCGGGTGGTGTACGCGCCGCACTTCTACGACACCGCGATGGAGGCGGGCGCCGACTACGACCCCGGGGCCGGCTGGATCGAGCGGTACGAGCGGGCCGTCACCGCGTACCCGAGGCGGTACCGGGTCCCGGTGGTGGTCGGCGAGTGGGGCCCGCCGGACAGCTCGCTGCCGCACATGAACCGCTTCTACCGGGACGCCCTGGCCTCGCTCGGGCGCTATGCATCCGGCTGGGCGGGCTATGTGTGGTGTTACGGCGGCGGGTACTGCGCGCTCGACGGCACGGGCGCGTTCCGCGTCAACAAGGAGCTGACCGTGGAGCCGTACGCCGAGAGCGTCGCGGGCACGGTGCGCTCGGCCGCCTACGACGCCGGGGCGGGCGTGTACCGGCTGGTCTACCGCGCG
>NZ_JACBWZ010000549.1 GCF_013870595.1 Streptomyces sp. WELS2
GCGAGGGCGGAGGCGGCGACGTCCGGCATCTTCACGTCGTGGCGCACCGATCCGGGCGCGAGCGCGGAGCCGGCCGCGATGAGGAACGTCTGCCGCTCCTGGAGGGTGGAGCCGCCGTGGCCGCCGGCGTCGGTGTGGCCGTGGTCGGCGATGATCATGATCAGCCAGTCCTCGGCGGCGTACGCCGGCCGGGCCTTCACCGCGGCCACGATCTGTCCCACCTGGGCGTCGGCGCCGTGGATGGCGTCCAGGTACTGCTGGGAGGCGGCGCCGTAGGTGTGGCCGGCGTGGTCGATGTTGTCCAGGTGGACGAAGACCGCGTCCGGGTCGCCGTCCCGCAGCCGGGCGACCGCGCGGGAGGTGGTGCCGGTGTCGTACTCGGCGCTCGGGGTGGAGACGCGGGTGTCGGCCTTCGCGGAGAACACCGTGTCGGTGATCGGCGCCCAGGAGGCGACGGCGTACGTGGACAGGGCGGGGTTCGCGGTCTCGGCGCGGGTGAGGAAGTCCGGGTACTGGCTGAACCGGGCGCCGGTGAAGGCGTTGTCCCTCACGTTGTGCTTGTCGGGCCAGACACCGGTGATGATCGTCGACCAGCCGGGGCCGGAGAGGGTCGGGGCGAGCGGGTTGGCGTAGATGCTGCCGGGCGCGGTGAGCCCGGCCGCCATCAGGGCGTCCAGGTTCGGCGCGTCGGCGTCCTTGATCCGGCTGAGCAGGGCGCCGTCCAGGCCGATGACCAGCACCTTGGGGGTACGGGCCGCGGCCCGGGCGACGCCGGTGAACGACCCGGCGGTCGCGGCCACGGCGGCGGACAGCAGGAGGGAGCGACGGGAGAGGTGGGGCACGGGATCCTCCGGAGGAAGAGGGGCGGACGTGCGTAGGGGCATGGCGACGCCCCCGGTGGTTCCAGGGGCGCGGGGGCTCGCGGTGCGGGGCCGGGCTGTGTGCGGCCGCGCGGTGGAGGGATCAGCTGCCGGTCGCGGACTTCCAGTCCTCGACGTAGGCGCCGAGGTTCTTCTCGATGTCGTTCCAGTCGGGTTCGAAGACCTCGACGCCGTCCATCAGCCGGGCCAGCGCGACCGCGTTGGCGTCGGTGGCCTCGACGTCGCCGCGGGCGGCGAAGCCGCCGCCGATCGCGCTGACCTCCTCCTGCTGCTTGCGGGCGAGCATGAAGTCCAGCAGTTTCCTGCCGTTGGCGCTGTGCGGGGCCTTGGTGACCAGGCCGGCCGCGTACGGCAGGGCGAACGTGGTGGGCTTGCCGTCGGTGCCGGCCGGGAACCAGATGCCGAGGTTCGGCATGGTCTTGGTCTGGGCGTGGTTCATCTGCACATCGCCGTTGGCGACGAGCAGTTCGCCCTTGTCCACCTTGGGGGCGAGCTTGCCGGTGGAGGCGGACGGGCCGACGTTGTTGGCCTGGAGCCTCTTCAGGTAGGCGAGGGCCCGCTCCTTGCCGCCGAAGTCGTGGACCGCCTTGATCAGAACGGCCGTTCCGTCGCCGGCCACGCCCGGGGTGGAGTACTGGAGCTTGTTCTCGTAGCGGGCGCCGAGCAGTTCGTCCCAGGTCCTCGGGGGCTGCTTCAGCTCCTTCTTGTTGTAGACGAACCCGAAGTAGTTGGTGACGACGGAGGTCCAGGTGGAGTCGGCGGCCTTGCCGGCGCCCGCGACCCGGTCGGCGCCGGCCGGGGCGTACTTCTGCAGCAGGCCCTTGCCGGCGGCCTGCTGGATGAACGGCGGCAGGGTGACCAGCACATCGGCCTGCGGGTTGCCGCGCTCGCGGAGGGCGCGCTGCACCATCTCGCCGGAGCCGCCCTCGACGTACTTCACCTTGATGCCGGTCTGCTTCTCGAAGTCCTTGAAGACCTGGTCGTACCAGCCGTCTCCGTTCTCGCCCTTGAGGCCGTCGGCGCTGTAGACGGTGACGGCCTTGGCGTCCGAGGCGGCGGAGGTGCCGCAGGCGGACAGCGCGGGCGCGGCGAGCAGGGCGAGGGCCACGGCGAGCGGGACGCGGTTTCTGGGCATGGCGGGGCGGTCTCCTGGCGAGGTGACGGGGGTGATCCGGGGAGGGTTCAGCGGTAGGCGGCCCGGGTGCGGACCCGGGAGACGGCGAACAGGACGAGCAGGGTCGCGGCCATCAGGACCACGGCGACGGCGGACCCGGTGAACAGGGCGCCCCGGTCGGTGGCCGCGTAGATCAGCACGGGCAGCGGGGTCCAGTCGGGCGGGTAGAGCATCATCGTGGCGCTCAGCTCGCCCATGGACAGGGCGAAGCACAGTCCGGCGGCGGCGGTCAGCGAGGGCAGCAGCAGCGGCAGCCGCACCCGGAACAGGATGGAGGCGGGCCGGGCGCCGAGGGAGGCGGCGGCCTGTTCGTAGGCGGGGTCGAGGCGGGTCAGGGCGGCCGACACCGACTGGTGGGCGAAGGCGGTGACCAGCACGGTGTGGGCGGTGATCACGATCCACCGGGTGCCGTTGAGCAGCAGCGGCGGCTGGGAGAACGCCACCAGCACGGCGAGGCCCACCACCACCGACGGCACGGCGACCGGCAGCACGAACAGGGCGTCCAGTACCCGGCGGTGGCGCTTGCCGAGGGCGGCCCCGGCCAGCGCGGCCCAGGTGCCGGCGGTCAGCGCGAGCAGGCTGGCGGCGACCGCCGTGACCAGGCTGGTGGTGAGCGCCTGGAGGGCCTCGCCGCGGGTGGCGGAGCGGTAGTGCTCCAGGGTGGGGCCGGAGGGCAGGGCGCCGGACCAGTGGGTGGCGAAGGAGGCGCCCAGGACCACCAGCAACGGCAGCGCGAACAGCGGCAGGAACAGCAGCCAGAACCCCGCCCACACGGCCCACCTGGTCTTGCGGCTATGCACCAGCACGACGGCTCACCACCCGGTACAGGCCGTACAGGCCCACGGAGATCAGGACGTTGACGACGGCGACCGCGCAGGCGCCCGGGTAGTCGGACTCCAGGATCGCCTTGCCGTAGACGAGCACCGGCAGGGTGGTGACCCCCTTCGCGCCGGTGAACAGCACGATCCCGAACTCGTTCAGGCACAGCACCAGCACCAGGCTGCCGCCGGCCGCGAGCGCGGGCAGCGCCTCGGGCAGGATCACCTGCCGGACGATGCGGGGCGCCCGCGCGCCCAGCGAACCGGCCGCCTCCAGCAGGGCGGTGTCGAGCTGCGCGAACGCGGCGAGCAGCGGGCGCATCACGAACGGCGTGAAGTAGGTGACCTCCGCCAGCAGCACGCCCCAGGGCGTGGTGAGGAACCGGAAGGAGCCGACGACGCCCGTGCCACCGTAGAGGAACAGCAGCGCCAGCGTGATCAGGAAGGACGGGAAGGACAGGTACACGTCGATGAACCGGGCCACCGGTCTCGCGCCGGGGAACGGTACGAACGCGATGACCAGCGCCAGCAGGAACCCGAGGACCAGACAGCCGGCGGTGGCGGCCGGCGCCAGCCACACCGTGGTCCACAGCGCGTGCCGGAACGCCTCGGAGGCGAAGACGTCGGTGTACGCCTGGAGGGAGGTGCCGCCGCTGTCGGGCCGCAGGGACTGGCGGACGACGAGGGCGAGGGGGTAGAGGAAGAAGAGGGCGAGCAGGGCGACCGGGGGCAGCGCCCACAGGTGGGGCGTCCACCGTCGTGGGGAGTCCTTCCGCCCGGCCGGGCGGGCGGGTACGGCGCGCAGCGCGCTGTCAGTGGTCATCGCCGGCCACTCCCGCGGGCAGCAGCACCCCGTCGTCGGGTGCGAAGTGCAGGTCCACGGTGTCACCGAGGGCCGGCGGAGCCTTCAGCTCCCGTACGTCCGCCATCACCGTGTGCCCGCCGACCTCGACGTACAGCCGGTGCGTGGCGCCGCGCCACTGGATCTCCCGTACGGTGCCCGGGAGCCGGTTGGGTCCCTCGCCCAGCCCGACCAGGTGCGGCCGTACGCACAGCGTGGCGCGGGCGCCCGCGGCGGCCCCGGCCGTGTCGAGCTTCAGCTCGGTGCCCGCGAAGGACACCCCGCCGGGCGTCACGGTCACCGGGACCAGGTTCGCGCCGCCCACGAAGGACGCGGTGAAGGCGTCGGCGGGCGCCCGGTACAGCTCCCTCGGCGTGCCGCACGCCCGCAGCCGGGCCGACTCCATCACCGCGATCCGGTCGGCCAGGGTCAGCGCCTCGACCTGGTCGTGGGTGACGTACAGCATCGACACGTCGGGCAACTCGCGGTGCAGCCGGGCGAGTTCGGCGAGCATGCCGGAGCGCAGCCGGGCGTCCAGCGCGGACAGCGGCTCGTCCAGCAGCAGCACG
>NZ_JACBWZ010000055.1 GCF_013870595.1 Streptomyces sp. WELS2
GGCGGCCCTGGGCGGTGTGCGCCTGCGCGGTCACCGCCCTGCTGGTCAGCCCGGTCTCATGGACCCACCACTGGGTGTGGTGCGTGCCGCTGGTGCTGCTGCTGTGGACACGCGGGCACCGGGCGGCGGCACTGGGCACCCTGCTGGTCTTCTGGTCGTACATCCCGTGGTGGGTGCCGCACGGGCCCGGGCGGCGGGAACTCCACCTGGGCGGGGCGCACTTGCTGCTGTCGGCCGGCTACGGCGTCACCGGTGCGCTCTTCCTCGCGCTGGCCCGGAGATCCTCGCCGGGCCCCGGGGCCGGCGAGGTCCGCGTCAAGCGGTGACGAACTGGTAGAACCTCTTGAGCGTGCAGTGCTCCTCCAGGAGCCGGCCGTAGATCGGCTCGCCTTCCAGTTCCCGGTAGGTCTCGATGGGGTCGCCTTTTATGATCAGCGCCCGCGCGCATTCCTCGCACCAGTACTGGTAGTCGGGATTGATCGGCTCCATGTCGCGGACGATGGGCGTACCACTCCCGCACCAGTCGCACTTCCGCCGGTGTGCCCCCATCGATCAGCTCCAGGTGTGGCCGCAGGCCGTGCACACGTACGAGATTCCGCCATTGTCGCCGAGCACCTGCGCCACATGCGCGGAACCGCAGGAAGGGCAGCTCAGCCGGGTGATCGAATCCCGTATCAACGCCGCACCGAGGAGGTGGCCGACCTCCTCAAGGATGCTCGCAGGCATCGCTACTCCCTCCCGTCGGGCCGCGCCCCCTTCCGGCCGTTTGATTCTGCCACGACCGGACCAATACGGTCAGCGACGCTTCAGTACCAGTCCGGACACGGCGCCCGCCGCGGCCGTCCCGGCCAGCGCCCAGGCACACACCGAGAACGCCTCCGCGGAGGTGTACGGCCCGGGGGCCCCGAACGACTCGATCCGGTTCAGGAACAGGGTGCCGAAAGCCGCCACGCCGATCAGCTGACCGAGTTGCGCGACCGTGGCCAGCAGGCCGCTGGCGTCCGCCGCGTCCTCCGGCCGTACCGTGGCGAGTGCCCCGGTGAGCGTCGGACTGAACGCGAGCGCCAGCCCGGCCCCCGTGCCCGCGTACCCCGCGTACAGCACCGCGCCTCCGGATCCGCCGCCGTGGAAGGCGAGTCCCACGACGGCGACGGACACCGCGGTGAGCGTGAACCCGGCCGGCGTGAGCGCCCGCTGCCAGGCGGCCGGCCACCTCCGCCAGGTGAGGCTTACGGCACCGAAGAAGACGGCGGTCGGTACGAAGCCCAGCCCGGCCCGCAGGGCGCCGTAGCCGAGGCCGCCCTGGACGTGCAGGGTCAGCGCGAAGAGGAAACCGGCGTTGACCGACATGACGGCGAGGATCCGGAAGACGGCCCGCCCGACACCTGGGTGCCGCAGCACCCGAGGCGTGATGAGCGGCGCGCCGCCCCGCCGGGCCAGCCGGGACTCGTAGCCGCAGAACGCGGCGAACAGCACCGCCGCCCCGGCCAGCGACAGCCACGACCACAGCGGCCAGTCCTCTTCCTGCCCGAGCACCAGCGGCACGGTCAGCAGCGACACGGCGGACCCGAGCAGCACCAGGCCCGGCAGGTCGAGAGCACGCGCCCGCTCCCGCCCTGCCGTGCCGCCCAGTGGCAGGACCCTGCGGCCCAACAGGAACAGCACGGTTCCCACCGGCACGTTGACCAGGAACACCGGCCGCCAGCCGGTGCCGAACAGGTCGGCGCTGACCAGCACACCGCCGACGACCTGTCCGGCCGCCGCGCCGACGGCCAGGACCGCCGAGTAGGCGCCGAGCGCCCGGGCCCGCGCCTCGCCGGTGAAGGTGCGCTGGATGAGACTGAGCACCTGCGGGGTCATCAGCGCGGAGCCCGCGCCCTGGACCAGCCGGAACACGATCAGCTCGGGTGCGCCCCCGGCCAGTCCGCAGGCGAGCGAGGCGGCGGTGAACAGGCCCAGCCCGGCGAGGTGCACCCGGCCGTGGCCGAGCCGGTCCCCGAGCCGGGCGCCGGTGATCAGCAGCACGGAGTAGGTGATCGTGTAGCCGGCGATCACCAGCTGCAGGTCGGCGCCCGAGGCGTGCAGGCCGGAACCGATCGAGGGCGCCGCGACGTTCACGATGAACACGTCCAGCACCGCCATGAACAGGGCGGCGAGCAGCACACCGAGCAGCAGGCGGGGCCGGTTGTCAGTGCCGGGTGGTTCACTGTCCGTGACGGTTGATTCCGCCCTGATGGCGACCGCGAGGTCACTGTCAGTGGCGGGTGGTTCACTGTTCGCAGGGTTCGGACCGGGCCTGGCGCCCGGCCCGGTCCGGGATGTCGTCGTCATGGCGTCGAGCGTGACGGCGGGCCGGTACGGGTGCCGAGTGCCCGCCGATGCTGGTACTGCCGGCACCTGGCAGAAGCGGGCCCGGATAAGAACGATGAGACGGAGACGACGGGGGCTGGACGATGGGGACGAGGACACAGCGACGACGGCCGGAGCTGGCCGCCTTTCTGCGCAGCAGGCGGGCCAGGGTCACACCGGCCGATGTGGGGATGCCGCCGGGGCTGCGGCGGCGCACCCCCGGGCTGCGCCGGGAGGAGGTCGCGCAGCTCTCCGGTGTGGGCGTGACCTGGTACACGTGGCTGGAGCAGGGCCGGCCGATCAACGCCTCGCCGCAGGTGCTGGACGCGGTGGCGCGCACACTGCGGCTGGACCCGCCGGAGCGGGAGCACCTGTACCGGCTGGCGGAGGTGCCTTTCCAGCCGGACCCCGAGGGGCTGAGCCGGCGGGTCGGCGCGGAGGTGCAGGGCATCATCGACGCCCTGGACCCGATGCTGGCGGTGGTCTACAACGCGCGGTACGACGTCCTGGCCACGAACGCCGCCTACCGCGACCTGTTCCTGGTCCCGCCGGCCGGTGCCGCCGGCACGGGCCTGCCGAATGTGCTGTGGACGCTGTTCACGCTGCCGGAGGGTGTCTGCCCGCTGGTGAACCGGGAGGTGGAGCTGCCGCTGATGGTGGCGACGCTGCGCTCCTCCTACGGCAGGCACGTGGGCGAGCCGGCCTGGGAGGACTACATACGCGGGCTGTCGGCGGCGAGCCCCTGGTTCGCCAGGCTGTGGGCGAGCTGTGAGGTGGTGCCGCCGGGGCCCCGGGTGAAGACCTTCCGGCACACCGCGGTCGGCGAGATGCGGATGACCTCGCAGTCGCTGTCCATCGACGGGATGCCCGAGTGCCGGATCGTCGTCTACACCCCCGACGACGAGGACGCGCGAGCGAAGATCGCGTTGCTGCGGGAAGGAAGGGAGCGGCTCTTCCCGCCGGCGGACAAGGAGGTCGTCCACGGCTGAACACGAAAATCCCGCCCCCAGGCGGGGACGGGATTCTCATCACCGATCTTTGACAACTCAACAGAGTGTCGATCAGTGGAGCTAAGGAGAATTGAACTCCTGACCTCCTGCATGCCATGCAGGCGCTCTACCAACTGAGCTATAGCCCCTGGTGTTCTTCCCGCTCGGCGGGGCGAACAAGAAGAACTTTAGCCTGTGACCTGCCGGAAAGTGAAATCCGGGTCCGGGGGGGCCGGGGACGGTCAGTCGTCGTCGCCGAGGACGGGCTCCGGAAGGGTGCCCGCGTTGTGCTCCAGCAGGCGCCAGCCGCGGGCGCCCTCGCCGAGCACGGACCAGCAGCAGTTGGAGAGGCCGCCGAGGCTCTCCCAGTGCCGGGCCTCCAGGCCGAGGAGCCGGCCGATGGTGGTGCGGATGGTGCCGCCGTGGCTGACGACGACGAGGGTGCCGTCCTCGGGCAGCTTCTCGGCGTGCCGCAGCACGACGGGGGCGGCGCGGTCGGCGACCTCGGTCTCCAGTTCGCCGCCGCCGCGGCGGACCGCTTCCCCGCGCTTCCAGGCGGCGTACTCCTCGCCGTGGCGGGCGATGATCTCCTCGTGCGTCAGCCCCTGCCAGACGCCCGCGTAGGTCTCGCGCAGGCCCTCCTCGCGGGTGACCTCGAGGCCGGTGAGGGCGGCCAGCTCGGCGGCCGTGCGCGCCGCCCGCCGCAGGTCCGACGAGACGATGGCGTCGGGCCGCAGGGAGGCGAGCAGCCGGGCGGCGCGACGGGCCTGGCCAAGGCCCGTCTCGGTCAGCTCGACGTCCGTGGTGCCCTGGAAGCGCCGCTCGACGTTCCAGGAGGTCTGGCCGTGTCGCCACAGGATGATGCGGCGGCCCCGGCCCGTGCGGTCGGTCACCTCACCCGTGGCGCTCATCACCACTCCCCGCCCGGCTCCTGGTCGGCCTCGGCGGCCTGCAGCCTGGCGTGCTCCTCGGCCTTGCCGCGGGTGGCCTTGGCGTCGGCGGGCAGCTCGATCTCGGGGCAGTCCTTCCACAGCCGCTCCAGGGCGTAGAAGACCCGCTCCTCGCTGTGCTGGACGTGCACGACGATGTCGACGTAGTCGAGCAGGACCCAGCGGGCCTCGCGGTCGCCTTCACGGCGGACCGGCTTGGCGCCGAGTTCCTTCTGCAGGCGCTCCTCGATCTCGTCGACGATGGCCTTGACCTGGCGGTCGTTCGGCGCGGACGCGAGCAGGAAGGCGTCCGTGATCGACAGTACGTCGCTCACGTCGTAGGCGATGACGTCGTGGGCGAGCTTGTCGGCCGCCGCCTGGGCGGCGGTGTTGATGAGCTCAAGGGAACGGTCGGTGGCGGTCACTACATGGCTTTCCGTCGGCGGTCTTTTGCCCTCAAGGGTCTCACGGACCGCCCGGCGCGCCCCACGGGATTACGGCGGCACGTGGGGCGCGCGGGCCGCGCTCCGCCGGGGAGCGCGGCCCGGGGTCAGGACGGGGACGGCTTGTAGTCGCGGCCGAGGACCACCGAGACGTCGGCGCCCGAGGAGACGGTGCCCTTGGTCACGGAGCCGGCGGGCAGCCCGAGGGTCTTGGCGACCTCGGCGGCCTTCGCCTGGTCGGCGGCGTCCTCGTAGGTCACCTTCGAGGCGGCCTCGGTGCCGGAGGCGCTGCCGCCCTCCAGGAAGGTGAAGCCGCCGTTGAGGAGCACGACGCGGGCCTTCTCCGTGTCGTCCTTCACACCGGTGGCGTTCTGGACGGAGACCCTGACCGCGGTGCCGGCGTCGGGGCTCTTCGCGGTGCCGCCGAGGATGTCCTTCACCACGCTGTCGCTGGTCTCGGCGCTGAGCGTGCCGTCGGGCCGTACGGGCAGCAGGGCGGTCTTGTAGTCGCCGCTCTTGGCCAGGTCGGCGAGCCTGGCGAGGAAGGTGCCGAGGTCCTTGTCGGTGAGCGGCGGATCGAGGATCTGCGCGAGTGTCTGCACGGTGGTGGTGGCGGAGGCCGGGTCGGAGGACATCTTGCGCAGCACGCCCTGCATGACCTGGCCGAACCGCTGCAACTGGGCGTTCTCCGACTCGCCCGGGGCGCGGTAGGTCGCGTAGGCGACGGCCATCTTGCCGCTGAGGGTCTGGTCCTGGCCCTTGTGGACGAGCGGGGCGGCGCCCTTCTTCTTGGCGTCCGGGTCGGGCACGTCGGTGTCGGTGTCGATCTCGATGTTGCCGACGAGGTCGACGAGGTTCTGCAGGTAGGGCGTGTCGAGCCGCCAGCTGCCCTGGAGGCTGGTGCCGAGGACGGTGTCGAGCTGGTCGCGGGTGCCGGAGGTGTCGTCGTCGTCCACGGACTTGGCGAGGGTCGTGGTGGAGCCGTCGTCGTCGGTCAGGGCCAGGGAGTTGGGCAGCAGGACCGTGGTGCCCTGCTTGGTGGTGGTGTTGTCGACCAGCAGGGCCGTGGAGGTGCCGCCCTTGACGGTGTTGTGCAGGTGGACGACGAGCACATCGCGTTTCTGCGCGGTGACCGGGGCGGCGGTGCCGCCCCGGCTCCCGGAGGACAGGCCGGGCAGCTTTCCGGCGTACCAGAGGTAGCCGACCCCGCCGGCCGCGACGACGGCGAGGACGACGAGCAGGGCGATGAGCCGGCTGCGGGCGCGGCGGCGGGCCTCCTCGCGGCGCTCGGTGCGGTTCTCGGTGAACTTCAGCCAGTCGATGACGTCCTCGGAGTCACCGTCCGGCTCCTCGACGAAGGCGAACTGTTCGGTGCGGTAATCCGCTCCGGCCGGCCCGGGCCCGGTCGCCTCGGCGGCCGTGCCGTCCCGCGCGACCGGACCGTCCTGCGCGACCGGACCGTCCTGCGTGGCCGGGGTGCCCTCCGCGGGGCCGGCCTGCTGCGGGATGTAGGCGGTCTGCTCGGCGACAAGGGGCTGCCGGTCACCGCTCGCGGCCTGCCCGTAGGGGTCGTAGCCGCCGGCGTCCTGGGGTGCGGTGCCGGTGGCGTACGGGTCGTACGGGGCCTGGGAGCCGTAGGCGTCGTAGCCGGTGTAGGAGTCGTAGGCGGGCTGCTGGTGGCCGGGGGCGTAGGGGGAGGCCGGCGGCTGCTGGCCGGTGGTGTAGGGGTCGTAGCCGTAGCCCTGCTGCTGGGCGTACGGGTCGTAGGCCGCCTGCTGGGCCTGGGGAGCCTGCTCGGCCGGTACCTGCCGGTACACGGGCCGGCCGTACTCGTCGTAGCCGACGATTTCGTACGGAACGGCGCCGTAGCCCGTGTCACCCGCGTCGTATCGGTCGTTCACCGGTGCCCCTCTCGGCTCACTCGCCGCGGTACAGCTCGCGCTTGTCGATGTAGCGCACGACTCCGTCCGGGACCATGTACCAGATGGGGTCGCCCTTGGCGACTCGCGCGCGGCAGTCCGTGGAGGAGATGGCGAGGGCCGGCACCTCGACCAGCGAGACGCCGCCTTCCGGCAGGCCCGGGTCGGTCAGGTGGTGGCCGGGGCGGGTGACGCCGATGAAGTGCGCGTAGGAGAACAGTTCCTCGGAGTTGTGCCAGGTCAGCAGCTGGGCGAGGGCGTCGGCGCCGGTGATGAAGAAGAGGTCGGTGTCCGGGTTGAGGGCGCGCAGGTCGCGCAGGGTGTCGACGGTGTAGGTGGGCCCGCCGCGGTCGATGTCGATACGGCTGACGGAGAACTGCGGGTTCTCGGCGGTCGCGATGACCGTCATCAGGTAGCGGTCCTCGGCCGGGGACACGTTGCGGTGCGACTTCTGCCACGGCTCGCCGGTGGGGACGAAGACCACCTCGTCCAGGTGGAACTGCGCGGCGACCTCGCTGGCCGCCACCAGGTGCCCGTGGTGGATCGGGTCGAATGTCCCGCCCATGACGCCCAGGCGCCGCTTGCCCGTGTGGGCGGGGGCGTGGCCCGGTCCGTACTGCGGGTGCTTCACCGGGTCGCCGGCCGTCTCACGCGCCGGACCGGTAGGCATGTCCTGCTCTCCCATGCGTGCAGACCCTACCGGCCCGGCCTCGAACGTCCGGCCGGGGACGGGTCCCCGCTCAGCGGTCGCGGTTGAAGCGCGTGGTGATCCACAGCAGCAGGAGCAGGATGATCAGGGCGCTGCCGCCGGTGACGGCCGGGTTCAGGCTGTTGTGGTTTCCGCCGTGCTCCCCGCCTTCGGCGGCAAGGGTGACCAACTGGGCTGCGGCGCTGTGGAAGCTCATCTTCGGCAGGACCTATCGCGTGTGGGCGGAATAAAGATGTCGGCTCATCGTAAGCGGGCGGCCGTGCGGCGATCACGCCGACTCCGCCGTTGGGGACCCGGGGCACCGGCGGCCGGCCCCGGCGAAGACCGTCCGCCGTGGACGGACGGGGAACTTCCGGCGCGCGTCAGTCGTCCTTGCGCTTGTAGCCGCTCAGCAGGAACCAGGCGGTCAGCGCACAGCCGACGACCATCACGACCAGCACGATACGGAGCAGGTTGCCCGACCCGTGCTGCTGGACGGCGCTCGTGGCGGCCTCGGTCAGCCGGGCGGCTGCGGGGTGGTGCTCCATGGCGGGGACTCCTTCGGGTGTGCTGCCTGTCCACGGTATCTCCGCCTAGGCTGGGTCCCGCCTCGGGGGCGCAGTGGGCACTGACACGTACATGGGGGAAGACATGTCCGACGACGGCCGGCAGCAGACGGGGCAGGAGCGGTTGCCCGGCAGGCAGCGCAGGCGTTTCCCGGGGATCTCCTCGCGTGCGTACGAGCACCCGGCGGACCGATCGGCCCTGGTCGCGCTGCGCAGGCTGAGCGGGTTCGACACCGTGTTCAAGGCGCTCAGCGGGCTGCTGCCGGAGCGGAGCCTGAGGCTGCTGTTCCTATCCGACTCGGTACGGGTCTCCGAGCGGCAGTTCTCCCACCTGCACGACATGCTGCTGGACGCCTGTTACATCCTGGACCTGGAGAAGGTCCCGCCGATGTACGTCACGCAGGACCCGCGGCCGAGCGCGATGTGCGTCGGCCTGGACGAGCCGATCATCGTGGTCGGCACGGGGCTGGTGGAACTGCTCGACGAGGAGGAGATGCGGGCGGTCATCGGGCACGAGGTGGGGCACGCGCTGTCCGGGCACTCGGTGTACCGCACGGTCCTGCTGTTCCTGACCAGCCTCGCGGTGAAGGTCGCGTGGATCCCGCTCGGGAATCTCGCGGTCACGGCGATCGTCACGGCGCTGCGGGAGTGGTTCCGCAAGTCGGAGCTGTCCGCCGACCGGGCGGGCCTGCTGGTGGGCCAGGACGTGCGGGCCTCGATGCGGGGCCTGATGAAGATAGCGGGCGGCAACCACCTGCACGAGATGAACGTGGACGCGTTCCTGGAGCAGGCCGAGGAGTACGACTCCGGTGGTGACCTGCGCGACTCCGTGCTGAAGATCCTGAACGTGCTGCCCCGCTCCCACCCGTTCACCACCGTGCGGGCCGCCGAGCTGAAGAAGTGGGCCGAGTCGCGGGACTACCAGCGGATCATGGACGGCCACTACCCACGGCGCGACGAGGACAAGGACACCTCCGTCAGCGATTCCTTCCGCGAGTCGGCGGCCGGCTACGCGAGCGATGTGAAGAGCTCCAAGGACCCGTTGATGAAGCTGGTCACCGACCTGGCGGGCGGCGCGGGCGACCTGGGCGGCCGGGTCCGGCGCGGTTTCGACGGCTTCCGGAGCCCTCCGCCGGCGGCCGGGGACACCCCGGGCACGGACGCGTAGCCCCGGCCTTCCGGCCCGCCGGCCCCTTCCGGAGCACGTCCGGCGGACCCCACGGGTCCCGGCCGACAGCCACCGCAGGGCCACAGACCGGCGGCCCTCCCCAGAGCGCATCCACACCCCTGGCCGGCACCCTCCGGGAGCACGGCCCGCAACTCTCGCGGAGGGCGTCCGGCATCCCTCACACGAGCCGGCCGGCGGGCAACCCTCCCGGAGCGCGTCCGCCCTCCTGGCCGAGCCGCGACCCGCACCCGCCCCGGAGAGCGACCGCACCTGTCACCGACTCGCGGCCGACGGACCTTCCGGAGCCCGTCCGGCACCCCTCGCCGGGCCGGGGCCGGCAGCCCTCGCCCGGTCGCTACCCGCAACCCTCCCGGAGCCCGTCCGGCACTCCTCACGAGAGCCCGTCGGTGGGGTTCACACGCTCGGCTGGGCTCCCGTGGACAGTGTTCCGCAGAGGGATGCCGGGCTGTCCGTGTCGTAGGGGTTGGTGGCCGCGGGGCCGTCCGTTCCGGCCGCCTGGCCGGCCAGGAGGGGGCGCAGGTAGGCCGAGGCGTCCTCGGCGCAGGCGAGGGGGCCCGCCTGGACGTAGGACGCGATCAGCTGGACCTGGCGGGTGCGCAGGTCGTCGCGGTCGAGGTGGAACGTCAGTTCGCGGCGGACCGTGAAGAGGGACGCGGGGGTGCGCGGGGCGGCGCCGGCGGGGCGCAGGGCGTACACGAAGGTGTGGTCGGCGGAGACCTTGAGCGTCGCCGCGTCGGCCTCGGTGACCTTCAGGGTGCCGAAGACACGGATCCGGTCGTCGGCCAGCCGGGCTCGCGCGGGGTCGATGCGGACCATCCAGCCCGTGGAGGCGTGCCGCCCGTCCGCGGCGGGGTGGGCCACGCTCCGGTCGAACTGGTCGAGCTGCCCGGAGTCGACCAGCGCGCGGACGGGGCGCACCTCCTGGCCGGCCAGCACCTCGGGGTGGAGGGAGGAGCGGACGATGTAGTCCTTGACGGCGGTGAGGGCGCTCACCACCTGGCTGTCGGAGAAGTGGGCGGTGCGGCGCGAGGCCGGCAGCGGAATGCCCTCGGCGCCGATGCCGAAGGGGGCGGCGGGGCTGTGCGTGAACAGCCGCTCGGGGTCGGCGGCGCCGGGCACCTTGCCGTGCGGGGCGAGCGGGACGACCGTCATCCGCAGCGCCTCCACGGACCGGCGGACCGGCGTGGAGCCGTAGGGGTGGCGGACGCCCATGTAGACGGCGGTGCCGAAGGCGACGGCGATCAGCACGGCGAGGATCAGGATCTGCCGGGTGAGTCCGCGGCGCAGGGGCGGGCGGCGGCGTACGGCGGGCGCGTGGTCGGCCATCCGCTCCGCGGCGGAGGACTCCTGGAGCCGGGCAGCACGGACGAACGACTCGTCGAAGACGACGGATCGGTATTCGTCCTCCGCACCGCCGGGGCCGCCCTCGGGTGTCCCCTCCGGTGGGTCTCCAGGCCCGCCCATACCTTCAGAGTAGGTTCGGCGGGCCCCGGGTAAACGCCCGGCCGACGACAACTTCTGACAGGTTCTCAACAGGCGCGGGCGGGCGCTCGGAGGGCGCTCAGGGGGAGTGCGGGACGGCCGAGACGGCGGGCCGGGGATGGTCCTCGGAGGCGGCGGGAGCGGAGGCGGTGTCCTTGCCGACGCCGGTCGAGGCGGGCGCGGGGACCCGGTCGCGGGTGCCCGAGGAGCCTCCCCGGTAGACGGCGGCGAAGGCCAGGGCGACCATGCCGATGCCCATCACGACGGCCAGGACCCAGGCGACGGGACGGTGCCAGCGGACGTGCTTGCCGTACGGGCCGTGGGGGCCGTCGCCGAGGACGTAGGCGTCGTCCGGCCCGTCATCGTCATGATCTTGACCGAATCCGGCGGTTCCGGGGCCGTAGCCGTCGTCGTAGCGCTCGCCCCGGGCGTGGGCGCGGCGGGCCTCCGCCTCGGAGGCCTCGGCTCTGGCCTGGGCGGCGGCCAGGAGGCGTTCGACGGCGGACGGTTCATGGACCGTGGCCGCCCGTACGAAGGCCTCGTCGAAGACCACGGAGGCGAACTCTTCGTCCGACACCCCGTGGTCGTGGTCGTCGTCGGGCTCCCAGCCGTCAGGGAACGGCGTACCCCCCACGTCCTCCGGCACGGATCCAGAGTAGACCTGGGGGGTCAATTTGGGCAGACGGTATGGAAATTCGTCTGCCTGGTGGGACGCCTTTCGGCCGGGTTCCCCGGGGCCCGGGTGCGCTCGGCCGGACGGGTGAACCTCAGCGGCGTACGTGCCCGTCGCCGGTGACGATGTACTTCGTGCTGGTCAGCTCCGGCAGCCCCATCGGGCCGCGGGCGTGCAGCTTCTGGGTGGAGATGCCGATCTCGGCGCCGAAGCCGAACTGGCCGCCGTCGGTGAAGCGGGTGGAGGCGTTCACGGCGACGGTGGTGGAGTCGACCAGCTGGGTGAAGCGGCGGGCGGCCTGCTGGGAGGTGGTGACGATGGCCTCGGTGTGGCCGGAGGTCCACAGCCGGATGTGCTCGACGGCCTTGTCCAGCGAGTCGACCACCGCGGCGGCGATGTCGTAGGAGAGGTACTCGGTCTCCCAGTCCTCGGGGGTGGCCTCGACCGCGGTGACCTTGGAGTCCTTGGCGTAGGCCATGACCCGGTCGTCGGCGTGGACGGTGACCCCGGCCTCGGCGAGGGCGTCCAGGGCGCGGGGCAGGAACTCGGGGGCGATGTCCTGGTGGACGAGGAGGGTCTCGGCGGCGTTGCAGACGCTGACCCGCTGGGCCTTGGAGTTGATCAGGATCTCGATGGCCGTGTCGATGTCGGCCTGGGCGTCGACGTAGACGTGGCAGTTGCCGGTGCCGGTCTCGATCACGGGGACCGTGGACTCGTTGACCACGGTCTGGATCAGGGAGGCGCCGCCGCGCGGGATGAGCACGTCGACCAGGCCGCGGGCGCGCATCAGCTCGCGGACGGAGTCGCGGCTCTCGCCGGGCACGAGCTGGACGGCGTCGGCGGGGAGCCCGGCGCCGCCGACGGCGTCGCGGATCACGCGGACGAGGGCGGTGTTGGACTCGTAGGCGGAGGCGGAGCCGCGCAGCAGGACGGCGTTGCCGGACTTCAGGCACAGGGCCGCCGCGTCGACGGTCACGTTCGGGCGGGCCTCGTAGATGATGCCGACCACGCCGAGCGGCACGCGGACCTGGCGCAGGTCGATGCCGTTGGGGAGGGTGGAGCCGCGGACGACCTCGCCGACCGGGTCGGGCAGCTTGGCCACGTCGCGGACGTCGCAGGCGATGGCGCGGACCCGCTCGGGGGTGAGGGTGAGCCGGTCGACGATGGCCTCGCTGGTGCCGTTGTCCCTGGCCTTGGCCACGTCCTTGGCGTTCGCCTCGACGATCTCGGCGGTCCGGACCTCCAGGGCGTCGGCGATGGCGAGCAGCGCGTCGTCCTTCACGGCGCGCGGGAGCGGCGCGAGGTCGGCGGCGGCGGCCTTGGCCCGGTAGGCGGCCTGGGTGACCGGGGACATCGAGTCGTACGGCGAGAGCGTGGTCATGGGGGAAGGGTAGTGCGCGGGGCGCCGCTGTTCAGCGGTCGTCCCACACCCCGAGACACCCCAAAAGGGGTGAACCCCTCCCACGGGCCCCTCCCCCGCGCCCCTCCTCGGACACCTCAGAACGGGTGGACGCCCACCGGTGCCGCCGGGGGCGGACCGTAGCCCTCGGCGATGCGGTGGTGGTAGGTCTCCCGGTCGATGACCTCCAGGCCGACGATCTCCCAGGCCGGCAGGCCGGCGGTCTGCCGGTGCTCGCCCCACAGGCGCAGCGCCACCGCGGCGGCGTCGTGCAGGTCGCGGGCCTCTTCCCAGTACCGGATCTCGGCGTGGTCGGTCGCGTATCTGCTGGTCAGCAGGAAGGGGTGGTCGTGGGCGAGCTGTTCCAGGGCCCGCCGCAGTTCCGGCAGCGGGACCTTCTCGCCGGAGACGCTCAGGGTGACGTGCCACAGTCTGGGCAGGTCCCTGGGTTCCTCGTAGGTGTCCCCGGCCGCGACGCTCGTCAGAGCACCGCGGGACGCCGCCCCCGGGCGCACTCGTCTCACGACGGCCTCCTTCACGCATGGCCGGCAAGGCCGCATGGCTCGCTTGGCCTCTTGACGGAACGTGTTTCCTTCAACATGTTCCCGAGACAAAGTTGAGCAGGCCGCAGGGCTTCGTGTGGGGGTTTTACGGAACGTCCCCCACCGGGGGCGTTCCGTACGCTCCGCTTTACGAGTGGTTTTGCGAGCGTCAGGCGTGCAGGAGCACCAGGTCGTCCCTGTGTACGACCTCGCGTTCGTACGCGGCGCCCAGCTCGCGCGCCAGCTCACGTGTCGAACGCCCGATCAGCAGGGGGATCTCCTTGGCGTCGAAGTTGACGAGCCCCCGGGCCACCGCGCGGCCCCGCGCGTCCCGCAGTTCGACGGGGTCGCCGGCGCTGAACTCGCCCTCCACGGCGGCGATCCCGGCGGGCAGCAGCGACTTGCGCCCGTTCACGACCGCGTCCACCGCACCGTCGTCCAGGGTCAGGGCGCCCTGCGGGGTGGAGGCGTGCTGGAGCCACAGGAGCCGCTCGGCGGAGCGCTTGCCGGTGGGGTGGAAGTAGGTGCCGGTGTCACCGCCGGCCAGTGCCTCGGCCGCGTGCACGGCGCTGGTGAGCACCACCGGGATGCCGGCGGCGGCGGCGATCCGCGCGGCCTCCACCTTGGTGACCATGCCGCCGGTGCCCACGCCGGCCTTGCCCGCGCTGCCGATCTCGACGCCCGCGAGGTCCTGCGGGCCGCGCACCTCGGCTATCCGGGAGGTGCCGGGCCGGCTGGGGTCGCCGTCGTAGACGCCGTCGACGTCGGAGAGGAGGACGAGCAGGTCGGCGTGGACGAGGTGGGCGACGAGCGCGGCCAGGCGGTCGTTGTCGCCGAAGCGGATCTCGTCGGTGGCGACCGTGTCGTTCTCGTTGACGATCGGGAAGGCGCCCATCGCGAGCAGTTCGTCGAGGGTGCGGGAGGCGTTGCGGTGGTGGGCGCGGCGGCTCATGTCGTCGCTGGTGAGCAGGACCTGGCCGACGCGGACGCCGTAGCGGGCGAAGGAGGCGGTGTAGCGGGCGACGAGCAGACCCTGGCCGACGCTGGCGGCGGCCTGCTGGCGGGCGAGGTCCTTGGGGCGGCGGCGCAGGCCGAGCGGGGCGAGGCCGGCGGCGATGGCACCGGAGGAGACCAGGACGATCTCCCGCTCGCCCCCGCCGCGGCTCTTGGCGAGGACGTCCACGAGGGCGTCCACACGGTCGGCGTCCAGACCGCCCTCGGCGGTGGTCAGTGACGACGAACCCACCTTGACGACGATCCTGCGGGCCTCGCCCACGGCCTGCCTTGCCCTTGCCACGGTGCCTTCCGTCCCCTCGCGCTGTCCGGCTGCCTGTTCCGGCAATCTACGCGAAGCCGTGTGGATGGTGCGCCCGGGTCCGGTGGATGGACAGCGGTGTGCCCGCCCGCCGACAGGGCGTACGGTCGCGCAGCGTGGCCGTTCCGGCACCGTACGGCACCATGGAGGCACCGCGTTCTCGGCGCGGAACCGCCGGGGGGCCGCGGCCGCCGGTCCGGCGCGGTCTGAGACCATGGCGCCCATGCGTCAAATGGGTTCGAAACGTGCCGCCATGGGCGCGGTCTGTACTGCGATGGCCGTCATGTCTCTCGCCGGGTGCGGGAGTTCGGACCACGGCAAGCCGTCCGCTCACGCCCGGACGGACGACGCACAGCCGCGGCCCCCCCAGTCGAAGCGGATCCCCGGTGTCGGGGACCGGCTGTGGGACCGGGTGCCGGCCGGCTCCCGTCAGGCGGTCGTCGTGTACGGCGCGGGGAAGGACTCCCCCGACTCGGTCATCGCCCTCTTCGACAAGCACGGCTCGGTGTGGAAGCAGGAGCGTTCCTGGTCCGGGCACAACGGCCGCAGGGGCTGGACGACGAACCATCACGAGGGGGACCAGCGCAGCCCGGTGGGCGTGTTCACGCTGACCGACGCGGGCGGGGTGAACGCCGCGCCGGACGCCAGGCTGCCCTACACCAGGTCCGCCGCCTTCCAGGCGCCCCACTACTGGAAGAAGTCGTCCTGGCACGACTTCGACTACGTCATCGCCATCGACTACAACCGCGTGCGGGGCACCGCGCCCAACGACCCGACCCGGCCGCTGGGGCAGTCGAAGGGCGGCAGCATCTGGCTGCACGTGGACCACGGCAGCGGGACCTCGGCGTGCGTCAGCCAGTCCGCGTCGGACATGCGGTACCTGCTGCGCACGCTGGACCCGAAGGCGCACCCCGTCGTGGTGATGGGCGACCGGGAGGACCTGAAGGCCTGAGCCGGCCGGGTCCCGGCCAAGGGACCGGGACCCGGTCCCACCGGGCCATGACCCACGGGACCCACCCACCCGGGCCGTGACCCACGGGAGGCTCCCACCGGGCCGTGGCCCACGGGCCCGCCCGGCGCCCCGTAGACTCGGCCGTCCCGGCCCACCAGCCGGACACACCGGCCGTACACCGCACCGGCCCGCACAACCCGGCCGCCCCGGCCCACCGGTCCGCGCCCCGGCGCCGTACACCCCATCGGCCCCGTACGTCCCGCCGCCCCTTGCTTCCGGGCGCTACGCCCCCTCGCCCCGGCCCGGCCACCTCAGCCCCGCCGTTCGATCGCCTCCGCTCCCGTTCCCCGCGCCAACCACGCCCTTTTCACCGGTATTTCACGCCGGTAAGTCGCGGCATGTGTCGAATTCGCTACGGCATCGACCACTCAAACCAGCCACAGCGGCGAACATTGGCCGAAAAATGGCCGCTTAAATCGCCGCACAGTCGATCGAGCACGCCCAAAAGGGCCACACCGATCCTGTGAGGTTGCATCACCTTCCGGCCATATCAGGGAAGTTATTCCCCGCCTGCAAACAAACACAGGTGGTCAACAGAACGTTCACCTGGGTAACATCCAGCGGCGCGCAGTCGCGCTCTTGTTCGAATTAGTGAACTTCCGCCCCGCTGGCCGGACATGGCCACGCCTGACCCCCACTCCCGCCTGGCGAGCCCTCACATCGCCGTGCGCAGACGTCAGGCACCGACAGCGAAGGACCGCTTTGGACACCACCTACTGGAGCAGACGCCGGGTGCTCGGCGCCCTGGCGGCGACGACGGCAGTCGCGGCCACGTCGAGCCTCGTCCTCAACCCCGTGGCAGCCTGGGCCGACACCCCTCCCGCCGACACCGACGACGGTGACCCGCTGAACCTGCCCGACACCGACCGGGCGAAGGCCGTGCAGGCCTGGCTGCTGGGCGGTCCCGCCACCCGCGCAGCCGCGGAGCACGCGCTGAGCGGTACCGACGCCGACATCCAGACCTTCCTGACGGAGGAGCTGCCCAAGGTCACGGCGGAGGACAACCGGGTCGCCGTCGTCACCTCCCTGGCGGGCGGCGGCACGGGCATACGGCGGGAGGCCTCCGCGGCGCTGGGCAGCGGGGACACCGCCATCACCGCCTTCCTCGACGGTGGTTTCCACAGCGCGATCCTGGAGGACCTGCGCGTCGCGACCACCACGGTGATGGCGACGGGCGGCAAGGCCGTGAACCGCGACGGCAACACGGCCCTGAGCACCGGCACCCAGGAGGCGCTGGAGCAGTTCCTCCTGGACGGCCAGCACACGGCGCGCCTGGAGGACATGCGCTTCGAGGTCACCAAGCTCACCATCAACGCGGGCCCGCAGGTCAAGGAGTACGCCTCCCGGGCACTGTCCGGCACGGCCGAGGACGTCGAGTGGTTCCTCGAGACCGGCCAGCACATCGCCCGCGCCCGTGACCAGGAGACCGCGACCATCGAGGAACTGGTCGCCGTCGTCGAGCGCGAGGGAAAGCGGGCCGACGCGAAGACGAAGGAGGCCGAGGAGGCCTCCGCCCGCGCCACGGAAGCCGCGGCGAAGGCCAAGGAGGCCGCCGAGAAGGCCGCCGCCGAGGCCCA
>NZ_JACBWZ010000550.1 GCF_013870595.1 Streptomyces sp. WELS2
GTGCGCACCGGTGAAGAACTCCCGGGCCGCGACGGCGCGTCGTCCCTGCGGGCCGAGGACGTCGAGGTCCGCGTCCAGCAGGACCGCGAGCAGGCACCACTCGGCGGCGGGGTCGGCGTGGGCCAGGCTGCCGCCGACGGTGCCGCGGACGCGGACGGGAAGGTGACCGATCAGCCGGGCGGTCTCCGGCAGGACGGGCAGGGTGTCCCGGATGTGGGGATCCGCGATGCGTTCCAGGTCGGCGTGGGTGGTCAGGGCGCCGACCCGCACAGCCCCGTCCTGCCGGCCGGTTCCCCGCAGCGCGGCGAGCCGGGCGACGTCGACCAGCGCGGTGGGGCGCACCAGCCGGCGGTTGAGGAGCGGGAGCAGGCTCTGGCCGCCGGCGAGGACGCGGGCGTCGGTTCCGTACTCGGTGAGCAGTCGCACGGCTTCTTCAGCCGTGTCCGGCCGGTGGTAGGCGAATGGTGGCGGCTTCATGCCTTGTCTCCTGAGCGGTCTCCTGGACGTGGCCCGACGGGCCCGGCGGGGCTGTCCGGCCCCGTCGGGCCCGGTGAGCGGGCCCGACGGACACGGTTCGCGTTTGTCAGGGCTGGTTGACCGGCGGGACGTCCAGCGTGGTGTGCCCCAACTGGCGCATCAGGTCGGCGATGTCGAAGTGCGCCGAGCGGGAGATCACCTTGTCGCCGTCGAAGTGGTCGATGCCGATGGCGGTGAAGGTCGCCCGCCGCCCGCTGGGCGGCAGGCCCCGGAACGGGCCGAGCTGGGTGCCCGTGCACTCGACGCGGGTGATCACCGTGTCGCCCTCGGCCCACTGCTCCTGGACCAGGTCGATCATGTCGGGGAAGGCGGTCCGGAAGGCCCGGACCCAGGTGCGCACGCCCTCGGGGCCGCGCAGTCCGAACTGGGGCCAGTCGAAGTCCTCGTGGAAGAGCTTGTCCGCGAGCTCCAGCTCGCCCTTGGTGATGATGTGCTCGAAGAGCAGGGCGATCCGCTGCTTGCGGGCCTCGGGGGTGGTCCCCTGGGGGATGGCGGTCATGCCGGTTCCTCTCTCGGTCGTGGCCGTGCGGCGGCCGGTCACGGGCACGTGGTGGACGGTTGCGTCACTTGGCGGGGCGGGGCAGGGTGAGGCTGACCGCGGCGGCGATCAGCACCAGCACCAGCCCGATGCCACCCACCCACTCGAAGGCGGAGGCGTACGAGCCGACGCCGTGCGGGGTGCCGAGGACCCCGAAGAAGACCGAGCCGATCGCGGCGACGCCCGCGGCGCTCGCGAACTGCTGGGCCGTGGTCAGCACGCCGGCCGCGGCACCGGCCTGCTGCGGGCGCACCCCGGCGAGCACCGAGCCGACCAGGGCGGGCACGGCCAGGCCGTTGCCGAGGCCGATCAGCACCATCGGGCCGATCAGCCGCGCGGCGCTGGTGTGGTCGCCGGAGGCGGCCAGCACGATCAGCAGGACGACGAACCCGATCGCGGCGATCGAACCACCGGTGGTGATCATGCGGCTGCCGTAGCGGGCGGTGATCCGCTGGGAGGCGATGGACGCGCCGGAGAAGGCCAGGCCGAGCGGCGTGAAGGTGAACCCGGCCTCCAGCGGCGCGAGGCCGAGCCCCGACTGGAGCACCAGGGTCAGGGTGAACATGAAGCTGAAGAACCCGGCGAAGGTCGCGATGCTGACCACCAGGCCGCGGCTGAAGGCCCGGTCGCCGAAGAGCGACAGGTTCAGCAGGGGCTGCCCGCCGCGGCGGGCGAGGCTGCGCTCCCACAGCAGGGTCAGCGCCATCGCGGGAACCGAGGCGACCAGGCAGATCCACGTCCACACCGGCCAGCCCTCGGTCCGGCCGAGGACGAGCGGCACGAGGGCCAGCGCCAGGCTGACCGGGACGCCGACGGCGCCGAGCGGGTCGAGCGCCGGCCGAGCGGTGGGCTTGCGGCGGGGCAGCAGCCGGGCCGCGAAGGCCAGCATGACCAGGCCGATCGGCAAGTTGACCAGGAAGATCACCCGCCAGCCGAGGCCGGCCACGTCCGCCTCGAGCAGCGCGCCGCCGAGCACCTGTCCGGCGACCGCGCCGACGCCGACCGTGACGCCGAACCAGGACAGCGCCCGTGCCCGCTCGGCGGGCGGGAAGGTCGCCGTGATCAGCGCCAGCACCTGGGGCACCATGGCGGCGCCGGTCAGGCCCTGGATCAGCCGGGCGCCCACCAGCTCACCCGGTGTCTGGGCGATGCCGCACAGCACCGAGGCGGCGGTGAAGGCGAGCGTGCCGGTGAGGAAGACCGCGCGGGAGCCGTACAGGTCGCCGAGCCGGCCACCGGTGATCAGACCGCTGGCGTAGGTGAACGCGTAGCCGGCGACGATGAGTTCGAGCGCGGCCTGCCCGGCGTGCAGATCGTGCTCCAGCGACGGGGCGGCGACGTTGACCACGTAGAGGTCGAACTGCGCCATGAACATGGCGGCCAGGATCACCGGCAGCATCAGCCAGCGCTTGGCGTACGGGCCCGGGTCGGCCGTGGGGGCCGGGGCGGGCGCTGCTGAGGCCGGGGAGGCCGCGGCGCCGTCGTTCTGAGTGACAGACATGGCTGTGATCTTCCTTCTGAGACGTTCTGCTGCGACCTCAGGCGGCCTTGGTCGTGGAGCGCTCCCGCTCCAGTCGCCAGTCGATCTGCGCGTACTCCGCCTGGGCGCGGGCGATGGCCTCGTCCACGTCGCACACGGTCGGCAGTTCGAAGTGGGCGACGATCTTCTCCAGCCGCTCGCCGGGGGTGCCGGAGACCATGAAGTACGGGATCTCCAGCTCGTCGAGGGCGGCGAGCAGCCTGGAGTCGCAGGCGGCCCGGAAGCCCTCGTTCATCGGCCGGTGGCCGTCGGCGGAGAGCGTCAGTTCGTTGCTGAGGTGCACGAAGCCGTCGAACGACGCCTTGACGTGCTGCTTGAAGTAGTGGCCGAGCTGGGCGGTGACCTGCTCGAAGAAGGTCATCTCGGGCGTCTTCCGCGGTGTGGTGCCGGGCACGGCGACGCCCGGGTCCATGCCGAACTCGACGCGCACGGCGGCGTAGATCCATTCCTGGAGCGAGGAACCGTCGGCGATGAAGCTGTCGCCCAGCAGTGCCTCGTTGACGGCGCGGCCGACATGGCGGCGGACGGCGAGCTGGATGTACTCGGCCGGGGTGACCTCGTGGAGTGCCTTGCCGGGGACGGCTTCGGGCATGATCTCGCGGATGGTTCTGGCGGGCGAGCGGGGTATGCCGGTCAGGTGTGACAGGGCGATCGCGGTGGAGGTCTTCCCCGCGGAGTAGGTGCCGGAGATGGACAGACGCATGGGTGATTCCTTGTCGTGTCGGCGGGTCAGCGCGCGGTGGCGGCGACGCGGGCGGGCAGTTCGTGGGCGAAGGTGCAGCGCATGGTGATGCCGGCCAGCAGGCCGCTCAGTCCGACGCTGCGCCAGACGCCTCCGCGCAGCGTCAGCAGGCGCTTGTCGGTGAGGGCGGCGCGGGTGGTGAGCGGCAGGCCCTCGGTGAACTCGGCCTCCCGTGCCTCCTCGGGCGCGGTCAGCACGGTCTGCGTCATCCAGAGGGTGTTGCTCTCGGCGCGGTCGATCCCGTCCAGCTCGTACATCAGCACCTGCGCCAGCTGGAGGTTGACGACGAAGCAGTCGATCAGGCTGACCGTGGGCCGTTCCCCCGCCGCTATCCCCTCGCCGGGGTCCGGCGAGCCGGCGGTCCGGCCGAAGCGCACGGCCGCCGTGGCGGAGTGCTCCCGGCCGTCCACCTCGACGCCGTTGATCTCGTGCCGGCGGAACTTGAACCCCTCGCCGTAGAAGCGGTTCTCGCCCGGGCCGAGTGCCTCGGTGAGGCTGCCGAAGCGGGCACCGGCCCCGGCGCGGGTGACGATCGGATGCTCGGTCTCGCAGCGCACGCGCAGGTTGCCGACGGTGCACTCGTGCACCGAGCGGTACCGGTCGCCGGACGGCTCGGTGGTGCGCAGCCGGGCCGAGAGCGGCACGTCGCGCAGGTCCTCCTGCGGTTCGATGCCGGCCCGCAGCGCCACCTTGGCCAGGCGCACGGTGCGCCGGTCGGCCGGGCTCAGCCCGTAGGCGTGCGTCAGCTGCAGCTCGGCGAGCTGGACGCCCAGCACGAGCGCGTCGACGGTGCTCAGGTGCGGCCGGAGGTCGGTGCCGTCCTTCTTGCGGGACCAGTCGGCCGGGTAGTCCAGGTCGAGCATGCCGCGTACCTCCGGCTCGGCGGAGCCGGGCGGTACGACGTCGAGGGAGCGCACACGGTAT
>NZ_JACBWZ010000551.1 GCF_013870595.1 Streptomyces sp. WELS2
GGCCCGTTCGCCGGGGTCCATTAGGGTCGACGGTATGCGCTATGACCTCGTCATCTTCGACAACGACGGTGTCCTCGTGGACAGCGAGCCCCTGTCCAACAGGCTCCTGGCCGGATATCTCACCGAGCTCGGACACCCGACGTCGTACGAGGACTCCATCCGCGACTACATGGGCTCAGCCATGCACCGCGTCCACGATCTGGTGCTGGAGCGCACCGGCCGGCGGCTGCCGGAGGACTTCGACGAGGTCTTCCACGCGCGGGTGTTCGCCGCGTTCGAGCGGGAGTTGCGGCCCGTGCCCGGGGTGACGGACGTCCTGGAGAAGCTGGCCGCGGACGGGGTGCCGTACTGCGTGGCCTCCTCCGGGAGCCACGAGCGGATACGGGTGGGCCACCGCACCACCGGGCTCGACCGGTGGTTCACCGACGGGCGGATCTTCAGTTCCGAGGACGTCGGACGGGGCAAGCCGGCGCCGGACCTGTTCCTCTACGCGGCCGAGCGCATGGGAGTGACCCCCGGGCGGTGCGTGGTCGTGGAGGACTCCCCGCTGGGCGTCCAGGCGGCCGTGGCGGCCGGGATGGACGTGTACGGGTTCACCGCGATGACACCGCCGGAGCGGCTCGCGGGCGCCGGGCGGCTGTTCGCGGACATGGGCGAGTTGGCCGGCCTGCTGGTGTGACCCGGGTCCGGGGCCCGGGCTGACATTTGTCATGCGGAGCTGCGGACGATCGTTTCTACTGCCGCACCCCGCCCGAAGGCGATGCTGAGGGCATGACGAAGACCACGGGGAACCAGGAAGCCACGCCGAGCGCGCTGGACAACTTCAAGCCACTGCTGATCGATGTGGCGGTGCCGCTCGGCTCGTACTACCTCTTCAAGGAAGCCTTCGGGATGAGCACCTTCGCGGCGCTCGCCTGGAGCAGCGCCGTACCGGCGGTGCGGACCGTGTGGAGTGTGGTGAAGGAGCGCCGTACCAACGCGCTGGCCGTCCTGATCCTCACCGTCAACGTCGTCTCGCTGCTGCTGAGTTTCGTCTCCGGCGACCCGCGGCTGATGCTCGCCAAGGACAGCGCGGTCAGCAGCACGGTGGCCGTCGGCATCCTGGTCTCCGTCCGGCTGGGGAAGCCGATGATGACCGAGGCCATGAAGCCGTTCCTCGTGAAGGGCGACCCGGCCAGGGAAGCCGCCTTCCGGCGGCTGGCGTCCGGGTCCGCGGCCGATTCCGCCGCCTTCCGGCGCAGGGAGCGGGTGTTCTCCGTGGTGTGGGGGCTGGTCCTGCTGGCCGAGTGCGTGGTGCGGGTCGTGGGCGCCTACACGGTCCCGGTGGACACCATGGTGTGGCTGGGCTCCGTCGTCATGGTCGCGGCGATGGTGACCGGGTTCCTGCTCAGCGGTGGCCTGGCCGCCGGGCCGATGGAGCACATGCTCAGGGCCGAGGTGGAGGCCGGCCGGGCCGGGCGTCCGGCGGTGGCCGTCGCGGCCTGATGTGGCCGCGGCACCACAGAGCTGAGGGAAATTCACCTTTGGCTGGATCTACCCACGAGTACCCCGGGGCCCTACCCTCGCCGCCATGACTGATGTGCTGCGGCGCGGCAGGGCCTCGCTGGCGTTCGCCTTCTTCGCGCAGGGCGCCGCCTTCGCCCTGCTGGTGACGCGCATCCCGGCGGTCCAGGACCGGTACGGCGTCTCCGACGCGCTGCTCCCCGTCTTCCTGGCCGCCGTACCGGTCCTCGCCGGGGCCGGCAGCGTGGCCACCGAGCGGCTGGTGCGGCGGGTCCGGCCGAGCCGGGTGCTGCGCTGGTCCCAGCCGGTGGTGCTGCTGGCCCTGCTGGGGGCCGGGGCGGGCGGATCCGGGCAGGTGGCCGTGCTGGCGGTGGCGCTGGGCGTGTTCGGCCTGGCGGTGGGCGCGCTGGACGCGTCCATGAACATGCTCGGGGTCAGCCTCCAGCGGTCGTATGGGCGCAGCATCATGCTGGGCTTCCACGCCGTCTACAGCCTGGGCGGGATCGTGGGGGCCTCGCTGGCCTGGGCCGGGGCACACTGGCGGCTCGCGCTGTGGGTGTCGTACCTGCCGGTGGTGGCCGTGCTGCTGCCGGCCGCGCTGCTGGGGAGCCGGTGGTACGTCGACGGGGAGCCGGCGCCGGTCCGCAAGGCCCCGGGCGGCGGCGTCGGCTTCAGGCTGCTGTTGCCGCTCTGCCTGGTGATGACGTTCGCCTACATCGGGGACTCCACCGTCTCCAACTGGAGCGCGAAGTACCTGAAGGACGTGCTGGGCGGCTCGGAGCAGCTCGCCACCGTGCCGTACAACGTGTACATGGTGACCACGCTGGCCGGGCGGGCCGTCGGGGACCTCGGGGTGCGGCGGTTCGGGGCGCCGGCGGTCGTCCGGCTCGGGGGGCTGGTCGCGGCCGGCGGGTTCGCGGTGGTGGCGTCGGCGCCCGGCCCGTGGGTGGGGATGCTCGGGTTCACGCTGCTGGGGCTGGGGTTGTGCGTGCTGGTGCCGCAGACTTTCGCGGCGGCCGGGCGGCGCGCTTTCGAGGAGGATGGGCCGGGGGCCTCGGACGCGGCGATCGCGCGGCTGAACATCTTCAACTACGTGGGTTTCCTGATCGGTTCGCCGTTGGTGGGGGCCCTGGGGGACGCCTGGAGCTACCGGGGCGCGATGCTCGTGCCGATGGTGTTGGTACTGGTGACCCTGGGGTACGCCAGGTCGTTCGCGGCTCAACCGGACCGATACGGTGGCGTGCATGAGCGGCCGCGCACAGCTGATGTGGGACGAGGCAGTAACGGGCTATGACTTCGGTCCGAGCCATCCGATGGATCCGGTCCGGCTGGAGTTGACCCGCCGGCTGGTCGGTGCCTTGGGGCTCGACCGGGAACTGGCGGTCGTCGCGGCCAGACCGGCCGGCGAGTCGACGCTGAAGCTGGTCCACCGGGAGGACTACATCGACGCGGTGAAGGCGGCGTCGGCGGACCCGGCGGGGGCCGACGGGTCGTACGGGCTCGGCACGCTCGACGATCCGGCGTTCGCCGGGATGCACGAGGTGTCCGCGCTGATCGCGGGCCAGTCGGTGGGGGCCGCCGAGGCGGTGTGGCGGGGGGACGCCGAGCACGCGGTGAACTTCGCGGGCGGGCTGCACCACGCGATGCCGGGCGGCGCGTCGGGGTTCTGCGTGTACAACGACGCGGCGCTCGCGATCGCGCGGCTGCTGGAGCTGGGCGCGGAGCGGGTCGCCTACGTGGACGTCGACGTGCACCACGGGGACGGGGTGCAGGCCGCGTTCTGGGAGGACCCGCGGGTGCTGACGATCTCGCTGCACGAGCACCCCGGCACGCTGTTCCCGGGGACCGGGTGGCCGCAGGAGACGGGCGCGGGCGCGGGGGAGGGCACCGCGGTGAACGTGGCGCTGCCCGCCGGCACGGGGGACGCGGGGTGGCTGCGGGCGTTCCACGCCGTGGTGCCGGAGCTGCTCGCCGGCTTCCGGCCTCAGGTGCTGGTCTCCCAGCACGGCGCCGACACCCACTTCGAGGACCCGCTCGCGCACCTGGCCGTCTCGCTGGACGCGCAGCGGGCGGTGCAGCTGGCGTGCCACGAGCTGGCGCACGCGTACGCGGACGGCAAGTGGGTCGCCCTCGGCGGGGGCGGTTACGCGGTCGTCGACGTCGTACCGCGCTCCTGGACGCACCTGGTGGGGATCGTGGCGGGCCGGCCGGTCGCGCCGGAGACGGAGATCCCCGAGGGCTGGCGGCGGGACGTGTTCGCGCGGACCCGGCAGCTGGGGCCGCAGCGGATGACGGACGGGCGGTGGCCGGTGTCGTACGGCGACTGGGAGGCGGGTTACGACCCCGCCGACCGGATCGACCAGGCCGTACTGGCCACCCGCCGGGCGGTGTTCCCGCTCCGGGGCCTGCTGCCGTAGCGTCGCCCGGTCCGACGGCACCCCCACGCGGGCCGTCGTTGGGCCATCCGCGCGAATACCGCCGTTTCCGCCCCGCGGCCGGCCCCGATGGGCCACCATCGCATCCGTGTCGTCCCCCGCCCGTCTCCGCGCGCACCTGGTGGCCGCCGGGCTGGCCGGGGTGGTGGCGACCTCGCGGGAGGAGAGCCTGCGCAGTTACCGGCTGTTCGCGGCCCGGGATCCGCGCGTGCTGATCGGAATCGATCCCGAGGGCGCCTGGGGGTTCCCCGACCTGCTCGCCCTGATGGCGCTCAGGTGCGGGGTCTCGCCCGACCCGCGCCACACGAGCGGGCCGGACGCGATCGATCCGGA
>NZ_JACBWZ010000552.1 GCF_013870595.1 Streptomyces sp. WELS2
ACCGCCGTGGAGCGCGAGCAGTACGTGCTGACACTGGTCACCGAGGAGATCGCCGCCGTGCTGGGCCACGCCGGCGAGGGCGCGGTGGCCGCGGACCGGCAGTTCCAGGACCTCGGCTTCACGTCACTGACGGCGGTGGAGCTGCGCAACCGGCTGAGCGCGGCGGCGGGGGTCGCCCTGCCCACCACGCTGGTCTTCGACCATCCGACGCCGGGCGACCTGGCCGCCCATCTGGAGTCCCTGGTGGAGCCCGCCACGGACGGTGCCGAACAGGCCGTCCTCGCCGAACTGGACCGCCTTGAGTCGGCGTTGACCGGCCTGCCGCCCGAGGGCGAGGCCCGCGCCACCGTCGCCGTACGGCTGCAGGCGCTGCTCGCCGGACTCGACGCCCAGCCGCCGGTGTCCGTCGAGGCGGCGGCCCCACAGCCCTTCGCCGCGGCCTCGGCGGACGATCTCTTCGCCTTCATCGACCAGCAGTTGGGCCGCGAGGCCCGCTGACGCCACCTCCCTGTCCCCATCGCCGTACGTCCTTCGAGGAGAGGCTGTTCCCGCATGTCCGCAGAGCCGTCCAACGAGCAGAAGCTGGTCGACTACCTGAAGTGGGTCACCGCGGATCTGCAGAAGGCCCGTGAACGCATCGCCGAGCTGGAGAACGCCTCCGGCGAACCCGTCGCCGTCGTCGGCATGGCGTGCCGCTTCCCGGGCGGTGTGGCCTCTCCCGGTGAACTGTGGCGGCTGGTCGCCGAGGGCCGGGACGCCATCAGCGCCTTCCCGGACGACCGGGGCTGGGACCTGGACCGGCTCTACCACCCCGACCCCGACCACCTCGGCACCACCTACACCCGGCACGGCGGCTTCCTCGAGGGCGCGGCGCGGTTCGACGCGGGGTTCTTCGGCATCTCGCCGCGCGAGGCCCGGGCGATGGACCCGCAGCAGCGGCTGCTGCTGGAGACGGCGTGGGAGGCGCTGGAGGACGCGGGCATCGACCCGGCCTCGCTGAAGGGCTCGCGGACCGGTGTGTTCGCGGGGCTCGTGGAACAGAGCTACCTAGGCCTGGAAGGCCCGAAGGAGTACGAAGGCCACCTGATGACCGGCCGGTACGGCAGCGTCGCCTCCGGCCGGGTCTCCTACACCCTGGGGCTGGAGGGCCCGGCCGTCTCCGTCGACACCGCCTGCTCGTCGTCGCTGGTCGCCCTGCACCTCGCCGTGCAGTCGGTGCGGCGAGGCGAGTCGGAGCTGGCACTGGCGGGCGGGGTGACGGTCACGGCGACGCCGGGCGGTTTCGTCGACTTCTCACGGCAGCGGGGGCTGGCCCCGGACGGCCGCATCAAGTCCTTCGCCGCCGCGGCCGACGGCACCTCGTGGTCGGAGGGCGTGGGCCTCCTGGTGGTCGAGCGGCTCTCCGACGCCCGCCGCAAGGGACACCGGGTCCTGGCGGTGCTGCGGGGCAGCGCGGTGAACCAGGACGGGGCGAGCAACGGGCTGACCGCGCCCAACGGGCCGTCCCAGGAACGCGTGATCCGGGCGGCGCTGGCCGACGCCCGTCTGACGGCGGCCGATGTCGACGTGGTCGAGGCGCACGGCACGGGTACCCGGCTCGGCGACCCCATCGAGGCGCAGGCGCTGCTGGCCACCTACGGCGCCGCGCACACCCCCGAACGGCCCCTGTGGCTGGGATCATTGAAGTCCAACATCGGGCACGCCCAGGCGGCGGCGGGCGTGGGCGGGATCATCAAGATGATCCAGGCCCTGCACCACGACACCCTGCCGCGGACCCTGCACGCCGACCATCCCACGCCCATGGTCGACTGGTCCTCCGGCACCATGCGCCTGCTCACCGAACCCGTCCCCTGGCCCGCCGACCCCACCACACGACCCCGCCGCGCCGCCGTCTCCTCCTTCGGTTTCGGAGGCACGAACGCGCACGTCATCCTGGAGGAGGCGCCGGCGCAGGAGCCCGTCGAGGAGGAGCCGGCCCGGCGTCCGGCCGGTGTGCTGCCCTGGCTGCTGTCGGGGAAGACCCCCGAGGCGCTGCGGGCGCAGGCCGGACGCCTGCTGACCCATCTCGAGGAGCACCCCGGGCAGGACCCGCTCGACATCGCGCACTCCCTGGCCACCACGCGCAGCGCGCACCCCCACCGCGCGGCGCTCGTGGGCGCGGACCGTACGGACCTGACCGCCCAACTGCGCGCCCTGGCAGGCCGGATACCGGAGTCGGTGCCCGCGACGGGCGGCCGGGTGGCGTTCCTCTACACCGGTCAGGGCGCCCAGCGCATCGGCATGGGACGCGAACTGTACGAGGCCTACCCGGCGTTCGCCGAGGCCTTCGACACCGCCTGCGCCGCTCTCGACCCCCACCTCGACCAGTCCCTGCGCCACGTCATCAGCACCGGCGAGCACCTGGACGACACCCGCTACACCCAGCCCGCCCTGTTCGCCCTCGAAACCGCCCTGCACCACCTGCTGACCACCTGGGGCATCACCCCCCACTACCTCGCCGGGCACTCCCTGGGCGAACTCACCGCCGCCCACCTCGCCGGCATCCTCACCCTCCCCGACGCCGCCCGTCTCGTCACCACCCGGGCCCGCCTCATGGGCGCCCAGCCGCCCGGCGGCGCCATGATCGCGATCCAGGCGCCGGAGGACGCCGTCCGCCCCCACCTCACCGACGACGTCGACATCGCCGCCGTCAACACCCCGCACTCCACCGTGATCTCGGGCAGCGCCCCGGACGTCGAGCGCATCGCGGAGGAACTGCGCCGGCAGGGCCACAAGACGCGCCGGCTCACCGTCTCGCACGCCTTCCACTCACCCCACATGGACGCCGTCCTCGACGAGTTCCACACCACCGCCAAGCAACTCGCCTACGCGGCCCCCGTCCTGCCGGTCGTGCCCACCCTCACCGGCGCCGTCGCCACCCCCGACGACCTGCGCACCCCCGAGTACTGGACCAACCAGCTCCGGCACGCCGTACGCTTCGCGGACACCGTGCGCACCCTGCACGAGCAGGGCGTGACCACCTTCGTGGAGATCGGCCCGGACGGCGTGCTGTCCGCCCTCGCCCGGGAGGTCCTGGACGACCTGGGCGCCACCGCCGTCACGATCCCCCTCCTGCACCGGGACCGGCCCGAACCGCACGCCCTGGTCTATGCCCTCGGCCGGCTGCACACGGCGGGCGTGCCCGTGGACTGGCAGGAGTTCTTCGCCGGCACCGGCGCCCGCCGCGTCCCCCTGCCCACCTACGCCTTCCGGCACGAGCGCTACTGGCTCCACCCGGCCGCTGGTCACCGCGCCCAGCACGAAGCAGCACAGGGACGTGCCCGTGTGGGACACCGAGAAGCCGGGCGCACCGGCGGCGGCGAAGCCCAGGACGACGACGTTGCCGGTCATGTTCGCGGTGAAGACCCGGCCGAGCCCCAGATAACCGACGGCGTCGATCAGCCCGCTGACCACGGTCAGGGTGAGCAGTACGGCCACCAGCCGCAGCCCGCGCGTCTCGGGGTCCGGCAGCATGCGCAGCAGCCTGCGGGCAGGAGGCGCGGGGAGCGGGGCGGGACACGCGGGGAGCCGGGGGAAGCAGCCCGAATGGCTCTGTCCGTATATACGCGTGTGCCCGCCTGGTGGTCTGCGGCCTCTCCAGCGGTCCGGTCGGCGCGATCGACGTCGAACTTCGGCTGGGAGGGCGGCGCCACCGGTCTGACGGGCCTGCTGATCTCGGCCGCCTGTGCCGTCTTCTGGGGCGCCTACGTCCCCATGTCCTCCCGGGTGGGAGCACAGATGGCGGGCGGCGGTGGGCTGGCCCTCGCCATGCTCTTCGGCACGGTGTGCGCGTTGCCGTTCGGCCTGGCCGAGGGCGGCTCGGTGCCGGCCCACCCGTGGGTGCTCGCGTTCAAGATCGCGGCCACACTGCTGAGCCTCGGACGCAGGGGCATGGGCGACTGGGTCGACGCCTGCCACGGTCAGGCCCGGTACGCCGCGGCCCGCATCGCACGCGATCCGGACCTGGACCTGCTCGCCGACCCCGTTCTCGGCACGGTGGTCTTCCGGTGCCGCAGCAGTGCGGCGGTCGAGGACGAGAATGCGGCTGGTCTTCCTGAACCCGGCCACCACCACGGACGAGATCGACGCGCTGCTGGACGAGGTCGTCGCCGCCGCGGCGGAGGTGAGGCGGTCCCTGAGGAGCGAGGAGTCCCGGAGCGCCCGCTGAACGATGCGCATACGCGCGCACCCCCCGCCGGGTGGGCGGGGGGTGTGGACGCGGTGAG
>NZ_JACBWZ010000553.1 GCF_013870595.1 Streptomyces sp. WELS2
ATCCCGGCCGCCTGCAACGGCCTCTTCGGACTGAAGCCCACCCGTGGCCGGATCTCCATGGGCCCCGACTTCGACGAGGTCTTCAACGGCCTGGCCGTGCACGGCAGCCTCAGCCGCACCGTACGCGACAGCGCGGCACTGCTCGACCAGGTCCGCGGCCCGGAGCCGGGCGACCCCTACTCCGCCCGGGAGCCGTCCCGGCCGTACACGGAGGAAGTCACCCGCCCTCCGGGCGCGTTGCGGATCGGTGTACTCACCCACCCGTGGGGCGGACGCCGCACCACGCCTTCCGTGGCCGACGCCCTCTCCCGCACCGTGCGGCTGCTCGAATCCCTCGGCCACCGGGTGGAGGAGACCCGGGTGGACCTCGGGGTCGGCTGGGAGGAGTTCGTCCTGGCCAACGCCCGCCTGATGACGGCGAATCTCGCGGCCCAGGTCGACGAACTGGCCACCGCCTTCGGCCGGCCCGTCGACTCCTCCACCCTCGAACCGCCCACCCTCGCCGGCTACCACTACGGACAGCGGGTCGGCGGCGCCCGGTTCGTCGCCGCGCTCACGGTCCGGAACCGGGTCGCCCGAAGCCTGGCACGGTACTTCGACACCCACGACGTGCTGCTCACCCCCACCCTGCCGGAACCGCCCGTCCCCCTGGGCACCTACGCCGAGGGCGCGGAGGCGCTGGACGGCCACGGCTGGATCGAGCGCCTCACCGACCGCTCACCGTTCACCCTTGCGTTCAACGTCGCGGGCACGCCCGCCATGTCCGTGCCCGTGACGGCCGACACCGGGACGGGGCTCCCGATCGGCATGCAGTTCGCCGCCGGTCACGGACTCGAAGGCCGCCTCTTCCGCCTCGCCGGCCAGCTCGAGCAGGCAAGCCCCTGGTCGGGCCGGACCCCCACGGTGTGGGCAGGGGGCCCACAAGAACCTGAGCGACGCTCCTGAGGAACCGGGAATCCGCGTCCGCCGGGCGGCCGGGAAGACCACGTCACGCTGTCGTCACCGAGGTGACTGGGGCCGCCGCGTCACGTGACCCAGGTGCCCGCGGCGGCGTCCCACTCGCGGTTCGGGTGGGACGGATCCGGGGCGTCCGAGGAGTCCAGGTCCCAGTTGGTCAGCGTCTTGGTGCTGCCGTCGGGCAGTGTCGTGGTGATCGAGGCGAAAGCCTGGATCCACTGCCAGGCCGTGGCCTGCGCGAATCCCGACTGCGTGGGCTCGGGGACGAGGAACGTGCCGGGCCCCACCAGCGCTTGGTCGTGATGCCCCAGGAACTGGTTGATGTTGAACACCCAGACGAGCAGATCGTCGTCGGCCGCGAGCAACTGCGCCGCGGTGTCCTTGAAGGAGCAGTAGACCGCAGGCTGATAGGCCGTCTGGTTCGAACGGATCACCTCGCACCAGGCGTTGACGTACGTGACGAAGTTCGCCGGCAGGGTGCCGCCGATCTCGATGTCGAGATAGATCCTCGGCGCTCCCGGCAGGGCCGCCTCCATGCCCGAAGTGAAACCTGCCTGGTCGGCGAGTTCCGCTGCTTTCAAGGCGTCCTGCCTGCCCTGCTCCTCGGTCAGGATGTGGGAGCCCGGTCCGGACGGATGCTGCTGCCCTACGAAGAGGGGGGCGATCCCCCAGCCCGGGCTCATCGAGCGCAGGTCCGCCAAGTGCGTCATCCAGCTGGTGTTTCCCTGCGACGGTGCCGGTGCCAGGTAGAAGCCGGTCCACAGAAGGTTGGTGTTCGTCATGAGCCCTTCCATGAACTCGTTGCCCGGGTAAGCGAGCCGGTCGATTCCCGCGAATGCCATGGCGCTTCCCTTCGCTGTCGGGGCGGTCTTGTCTTACGGGGCGCCCGGCCACCTCGCGCGGCCGGGCGCCATCCAGGGGCAGCGCCTCATATGAGCAGGCGACCCAGCACCCCGAGCAGGGGCAGGAAGTCTGCCTCGACGCCGGCGGCGTCGTCGTGCTGCACCGGAGCCGACGTACGGTCGACCGGGGGTGTCTGCTGCGGTACCAGCGACACCACAGGCGCCGGACGGGGATGTTCGCGTACGCGTTCGTCGTTCATGTCTCCTCCTCACAGGATCTCCGGGAGGCCGGCCCAGTCGGCGCCGGGTTCCGGGCCGCAGCCGAAACCCATGGCGGGGCCGTAGAACCAGGGGCTCGGATCACTCGGATCATGCCCATGCGCACCGCCTACCTCGTGCTCCATCACGCTCGGAGTGCCTTCGTCGTCGAATGCCGTGCGTACCATGTACGGCTCCAGCTTTTTGCGGCGGTCGATCGCTTGGCTCTGCACCGGCAGATTGAGTTCCATGACGGTCGCCTTCCTGTCCCGCCCCGTACGGGACGCTCAGGGGTTGCCGCGCCGGTGACCGGGTGAACCCGGGGGTGCCGGCGCGGCCTGACAGGCGGTGTCAGATGAGCACGTTCTTGAGGAAGTTGCCCAGATCGAAGCTGGCGTCGACACCCGAGCCGTTCTCCGGGTCCGGCACCGTGGTGCGGGTGCGGTGGACCGGCGGCACCTGCTGCGGCATCGCCAGGGACACGGGCAGCCGGGTGCCCCTGTCCTCGTGCTCGTTCTGCTCGGTCCGTTCGAACATGGTGGTTCTCCTTTTCCGTTTCGGCGAGGCCGGCCGGACGGCCGTCTCGCCCGTCGAGGTGGTGCGGGGAAATCAGATCCCCAGGATCATCCGCAGAAGGCCGCTCGCCTCGACGCCGGAACCGTCCTCCGGGTCGGCAGCCGTGGTGCGGGTGCGGTTGACCGGCGGCACCTGCTGCGGCGTCGCCAGGGACACGGGCAGCCGGATGCCCTTGTCGTCACGTTCGTTCTGCTCGGTGCGTTCGAACATCTCTCTTTCCTTTCCCGGTACGGAAGGGCGTCTCGTCCCTTCCGTCAGATGTAGACACCGTGCGAGGCGAGACACATCTGACGGGCCGCGCCGGTGAGCTCGCTGCATTTGACAGCGGCTTCGACGCCCTGACCCGATGCGTTCCCGGCCGGGCCCTTGCCTTCCGTGCGGACGACAGGCGGGGCCTGGAGCGGCAGCGTCGTGAGCGGTTTCCTCTCTTTCATGACGGACCTCGGTTCCGATGGAGGGCTGTGGTTCAGAAGTCACCGAGGAAGCGGTGAACCGGGCCGAGCGTGATCGGGATCGTTTCGTTGACATCGACGGGGTACAGGAACGAGACACGTGCGCGCCGGTCGTTCTCCGGGTCGATGAAACTGACGATCACGTCCTGGCAGTCGGAACGCATGCGCTCGAAGGCGCTCTTCCGGACGGTGATGGTGTCCAGGGTGTACAGGTGGTTCCTGGCCTCGGGCGGTGCGGGGACGTACGACGACGACAACAGCCCTTGCGCGATCTCCTTGCCGACGTTGTAGGCGTTGGTCCCGGCGTAGTTGAGCGCCCGGTCCGCGGAGGTCTGCCCCAGGTTCCGGAACTGGTAGTAGATCTTGTCGAGGAACGCCCGGATGGTCATCTTCACGTCGTTCTCGGCGAGTTGCATCTCCGGGTGTTTCCTGTCATGCCTGCCGAGGGCCTTCATCACCTCGTGGACGAGCGTGGTTTCGTTCCAGAGGTGCACGCCCCGTGCGTCGACCCGGACCTTCGGGACACACTGACCGGAGAACAGCCGGACGGTCTCCCCGGTCAGTACGCCGGGGATCGACACCCGGGAGATGTAGTCCTGGTTCGGCTCGGTTTCGTCCCCACCGTACTGCTGGCCTGCGGCGACCTGCCCTAGCGGCAGGTCCGGCCCTTCCAGGGGCTCCTCGCCGACCTGCCCCCAGATGGCGTCCCGGAACAGCTTGTAGACCCTGGAAACCGGCGGGTAGTACTTGGTGAGGAGGTCGGCGTCATGGCTCGTGGAGGACGACTCCACCGGCCCGCCCCAGTCCATCCCGAAGGGGACCTCGGCCTCCAGCGCGTAGATCGGGGTGCGGTCGATCTCCAGGGTCCAGATGAGCTTGTCGGACGCCCAGGGGTTCAAGGAGAGGTAGGCACGCATCTGCTTCGGGTCGTACGGGTTCGCCTCCCGCCAGACGGGTCTGCCCTCGTCCGGTTCCGGCTTGAGCCAGAACCCCATCTGCTGACGGAAGCTGTCCCGGCGGGCCTCGGTCCCGAAGTCGAAGTTGATCCTGCCGATCGCGTAGACCAGCGGCAGCGGGGTGGTACCGGGCGCCGGTATGATCCCCGGCCCCGGGGCACTCCCCGGTGCCGGACCACTGCCGGCTCCCAGTCCTGGGCGCGGATGAACTCCTCGTTGTA
>NZ_JACBWZ010000554.1 GCF_013870595.1 Streptomyces sp. WELS2
CACTTCTCCGAGCCGGGCGCGGGCCCGACCGGTCCGGGGCCGGTCTGTCGGCGGGCCGGGTCCGCACGGTGCGGGGCCTGGCCCGGGTGTGTCAGTTCCGCAGGCGCCAGTGCTGGTTCGCACCGCCCGTGCAACTCCACAGCTGGACTTTCGTTCCGTTCGCGGTCCCCTGGCCGACGGCGTCCAGGCACAGCCCTGACTGCACGGCTGTGATCGTGCCGTCGGGATTGACGTTCCACTGCTGGTCCGCCTGCCCGCCGCAGTCCCAGATCGCCGCCGGTGCACCGCTCCCCGACTGGCCGGAGGTGCCCAGGCACTTGTTGCCGTAGACAACGAGCTGCTTTCCGGTGCTGTGGGTCCACCGCTGGTTGGAGCCGCCGTTGCAGTCCCACAGCTGTGCCTGGGTGCCGTTGGCCGTGGTGGAGTTGTTGATGTCCAGGCAGCGCCCCGACTGCTCGCCGACGATCTCCTGGTTGGAGGGCGGCTGCGGTTGCTGGTCCGAGCCGAACTGGGTGAGGAACTGCCACACCGCTGCCGACGTCCAGGTGCGCCAGCCGTCGCCGGTGGAACCGTCTATGGGACCGGGGTCGTGTCCCGCTCCGTCGAACGCGGCCCAGACGACGGGGTACCCGGACCTGCATCCGGAGTAGGCGGTGATGATGTGCGTCAGGCTGCCGTAGGCCGGTTCGGGCGGGTTCTGCGGGGTGCAGCCGTTGGCCCGGACGAAGGTGTCGCGCAGTTCCCGTCCCGAGGAGATGGGGAGCACGTTGTCCCTGATGCCGTGCAGACCCATGTAGGCGATGGGCTGAGTGCCGCCGTTGCACCCGCTGAGGTTCGCGCCGGAGTAGACCGCGACCGCGCGGAAGACCGTCGCCCGGGAGCAGGCGAGGGCGTAGGACATCGCGCCGCCGTAGCTGAAGCCGACGGAGAACAACTGGGTGGTGTCGACGCACAGACCTGCTTCGATCTGGCTGACCATGGCGTCGGTGAAGGCTATGTCCTGACCGCCGGAGTTGGCCCAGCCGTTGCCGATGCCCTGGGGGGCGACGAAGATCGTGCCGTTGTTCGCGCTGTCCGCCAGGCGCCGCAGGCCGTAGTAGGACCAGTTGTACCCGTCCGTTCCGCCCGAGTCGACGTCATTGGCCGTGCCGCCGCGCCAGTGGAAGCCGAAGACCAGCCGGTAGGGGTGGTTGCCGTCGTAGCCGGCCGGGACACGCAGTATGTAACTGCGCGTCTGGCCGCCGCTCTGGATCGTGTGTGTCCCACTCGTCAGCGTGGGGGCCTTGCCGCAGCCCGCGGTCCCGGCGGCGCCGGTGGCCGCGGCCGGCGCGGTCCCGCCGAGGGCGCCGCCGAACGAGGTGCCGGCGGCCGCCAGGACGAGAAGTACCGCCGCCACGAGGGGCGTCAAGAGGTGTTTGCGTTTCATGCACTCCTTCTTCCGGAGTCGGGGACGGGCGGGGAGTTCCGGACGCCGGGGCGGTTCGGCTCCCGGTGCCGGTCCCCGCGTTGCCGATCAGTCGCGCGTCCACTTCTGGTTGGCGCCGCCGTTGCAGGACCACAACTGCAACAAGGTGCCGTTGGCCGTTCCCGCGCCGGTGGCGTCCAGGCAGAGGCCGGACTGGTCACCGGTGATCGTGCCGTCGGTGTGGATCGTCCACTTCTGGTTGCCGCCGCCGTTGCAGTCCCAGATGTCCACCTTGGTGCCGGGGCTGGTGCCCTGGCCCGCGGCGTCCAGGCAGACGCTGCCGTAGACCCGCAGCTCACCGGCCGAGGTGTTCGTCCACTGCTGGTTGCCGCCGCCGTTGCAGTCCCACAGCTCCACCTGGGTGCCGGCCGTGTGCGACTGGTTCGGCACGTCCACGCACCGGCCGGACGCGGCCCCGACGATCGCGCCGGTCGTGCCGCCGTCGTTTCCGCCGCTGCCGGGAGTGATGGACAGGTTGTCGAACTGTGCCGTCTCGCCCTGGCTGGTCGCGTAGCCGATCTGTCCGGCGGCCCAGGTGCCGTCGGTCACGGTACCGGCCGTGACACCGTCGATGACGGCGGTGATGGTGGCGCCGGAGAAGGTGAGGGCCAGGGTGTGCCACCGGTTGGTGCCCAGCGCCGCGGTCGTGCCGCGGGCCAGGGTGGACACGGTGCCGTTGGTGTTGGAGTTCAGGATCGACCAGGCCCCGGTGTCGCCGACCCGCAGGTGATAGGCGTTCAGCCCTCCGGTGCGGTCGTAGTCGTGCCCACCCGCACGGCCGATCAGCTCGGCGTATCCGGGCTGTTCGAGCATCACGTCGGAGGAGACGGTGTAGTTGCCCCAGCTCACGTCACCGAGCAGGGCGTGCGGATCGGTCAGCGCGTCCCAGGTGATCGGCTTCTGCGGGCTCATCTGGCGCACGCACTTGCCGCCGCGGCCGCCGCCGCAGGCCACCGCCTCGAAGGCGCCCTGCCAGTCCATGAGGTACTTGGCCTCGCCGCCGGTGGCGTAGCCGTCGAAGGAGTCGCCGTACGGCAGGGCCTGCCTGCCCTGGGCGGGGCCGGTGGCGGTGCCCTTGCCCTGGCCGGTCGTGGTGGTCAGGGTGTACACCCGGCCGGGCTGGACGGTGAGGCTGAAGCCGCCGCCGGACGGGGTGATGTCCGCGGCGTGCACGAAGTAGTCGGCCGGGTTGCCGGAGGTGACGTCGGTCGACCAGACGTGCACGGTCCTGGCGGACAGCCCCCCGGTGACGGTGAAGTTCAGCGTCTGGGCGCTGCCGGCGTCCATCGTCTCGATGATCGTGGAGTAGTCGGAGTTGTTCGTGGACTTCAGCGAAACGTAGCTGCCGTTGTTCCGATTGCCCGCGATGTAACCGCTGGAGGCGTCGAGGTAGTGCCATCCCGGGGCGGTGAACTGGGTGGTCTGTGCCGTCACCCAGGCGTTCTTGCCGATCGAGTAGTGGCCGGACCAGGGCTGCGAGGCCAGGGCCAGGCCCATGGTGGGGTACGGCAGGTTGGGCGTGATCGCCGCGACCACCGGCCAGTTGAGGTACGCGGTCATCCGGCCGTCGATGTATCCGCGGTTGATACCGCGGGCCACGGCCTGGGCGCCCCCGTTGTAGTCGTCCGAGCCGTTCTCGCTCGCCCACAGCGCCTTGCCGGACGATGTGGCGGCCGACGGCACCGAGCAGTTGGACTGGGACGAGCGGTAGCCGCAGGGGTAGTGCGTGCCGATGACGCCCACCGCGGAGGCGAACGCCGGGTCGGAGTTGACGTCACCCGCCACGGACCAGTCCGAGTCGGCCGCGACGATCTTGACGCTTCCGTAGCCGTTGCTGTTCAGCGCGCCGCGCAGCTGCTCGTACCAGGAGATGTTGTAGCCCCGCTCGTTCCACCCGCCGAGGTAGTCGATGCTCAGCCCGTGCTGTTTGGCGCAGCCCAGCCACGAGAGCAGGTAGTTGGTCATGTCGGTGGACCAGAAGTTCCCGCCGCCGATCCAGCCGGGCGCTCCCCAGGCGAGCCCGTACAGCTTGATGTCCGGGTTGCGCGCTTTGGCCTGCTCCATCAGCCACCACTCGTAGCCCCGGTCGCAGTTCAGGTCGGACCGGGTGTGCTGGTGACTCGGCTCGGCCCCCGACGTGGAGTTGGTGTCACCCCCGATCTCGGCCTTGAGGATCTGCAGGGAGGCGCCGTATCCGGGTTTGAACAGGTAGTCGAGGATCTGGCCGCGCTGGGGCTCGGGATAGTCGATCAGGAGTCTGCTGTTGCCGCCCCCGCCGCTGATCGCGCCGACGCCGTCGAAGGTCCGGCCGCCGGACGCGCCGTTGATCGTGATGGAGGTGGCGGCCTGGGCCGGGGCGGCGGCCGTGCCCACGAGACCGCCGACGGTCAGGAGGAGGCCCGCGCATACGGCAGTCGAGGCGCGCATGCGCCGTAACAGCCGTCCGATTGCTGACACGGTGATTCCTTTCGCAGGTCGGATGCGTTCCCTGGCCGCCGGGACGGTGCGGCCGCGGGACGCGGTGGGGGGTACTGCTCGGGGTGGCCGTGTCCGCACGGCCGCCGGAGGCCGCTCGCGGGCCGGCGTCCGTGGGCCGCGGTCAGCGCAGGACCAAGTCCTGGTGCGTACGGCGGTGTGGCGCTGTCCGGCGCGAAGGCGTCTGCCGGTGGTGACGGCCCGTGGCCGGGGGTGAGCCGGCCACGGGGCGGAACCGTTCGGATCGGTTGGGGGTCAGCGCTGGAGGGTGAGGACCCCCGGGCGCCACGGCAGCTGGTCGTAAGGACCGCTGGCGGACGG
>NZ_JACBWZ010000555.1 GCF_013870595.1 Streptomyces sp. WELS2
CGCGGCCCGCGCCGCGCTCCGGTGCCGGGCCATCACCGTCCCCAGCCCGTCCGATTCGATCCGCTCCAGGCACGCCTCGAGCGCCAGCATCTCCAGCTGGGCCGGCGCGTGCGGCAGGGCCTTGCGGCCCGCGTCGATCCAGCGCTCCTTCCAGTCCAGCAGGGACAGGTAGGAGCGGCGCGGGGCGTTCGGGTTGGCGGCCATCCGGGCCCACGCCCGCTCGCTCACCGAGATCGCCGACACTCCCGCCGGGCCGCCCATCGCCTTCTGCGCCCCGATCACGCACAGGTCCACGCCCCAGGCGTCCGGCAGCACCGGCTCCGCGCCCACGGAGGCCACCGCGTCCAGGTAGAAGAGGGCGCCCTGCTCCCGTACCGCCTCGCCGATCTCCGCGACCGGGTTGGTGTTGCCGGTCGCCGCCTCGGCGTGCACCAGCGACACGAAGTCGATCTCCGGGTGCTCGGCGAACGCCTCCCGGATCAGATCGGCGCTCACCGCCGTGTGGAAGGGGACGGCGAGGTCGTGCACGGTGGCGCCGGCGTCCCGCAGCCAGTCGCCGAAGGTCTGGCCGTACGGACCGGTGATCACGTTCAGTGCCACCGTGCCCGGCCCGGCCGCCGCGCGGATCGCGCCCTCCAGCGGCAGCAGTGCCTCGCCCTGGGTGATCAGGACGTCCTGCCGGGTGTCCAGCAGCCGGGCCACGCCGTCCTCGATGGCGGCGAAGCGCTCGGCACTCAGCGGGGGCAGATCGAGGAAGGGGTGGGTCACGGCGTGCTCTCTCTTCAAACGGGAAGTCGATTCCCTCGATCTTAGGCGCAGCGGCCCCGTTACCATGGGTTTGATTTGAGAGGGTCAAACTTTTCCTTATAATCGGAACCCAACGTCCCCTACCGGGAGATTCCCCCATGACAACGCTCCTCGGACGCCGGACCCGCGCTCTGGCAGCCATCACCGTGACGGCCGGGCTCGCGCTCGTGGCCGGCTGCTCCTCGGACGACGGCGGGGGGAGCGGCAAGACCACCGTCAAGGGCGTCCACCTGGCCAAGGCGGGGCAGCTCACCACCTGCACCCACCTTCCGTACCCGCCGTTCCAGTCGGAGATCGACGGCAAGGTGCAGGGCTTCGACGTCGCCCTGATCGACCTCGTCGCCAAGGACCTCGGCGTCCGGCAGAAGATCCAGGACACCCCCTTCGAGAACTTCAAGACCGGTGCCTTCCTGAACTCCGGGCAGTGCGACCTGGCCGCCGCCGGCATGACCATCACCGACGAGCGCAAGAAGAACGTCGACTTCTCCGACCCCTACTTCGAGGCCACCCAGGCCGTCCTCGTCGCCAAGGACAGCGGGATCACCTCGCTCGCCGACGTCAAGGCCAAGGGCAGCAAGCTCGGCGCCCAGGCGCAGACCACCGGCGAGGACTACGTCAAGGAGAAGGGCTACGACCCGGTCTCCTTCGAGTCCTCCGACGCGGTCCTCAACGGCCTGCGCACCGGCCAGGTCAAGGCCGTCGTCATCGACTACCCGGTGGTCCAGGGCTGGCTGAAGGACAAGGCCAACGCGGACAAGTTCAAGGTCGTCGACAACCTCAAGACCGGCGAGCAGTACGGCTTCACCGTCAAGAAGGGCAACACGGCGCTGCGCGACGCCATCGACAAGGCGCTCAAGCAGGCCAAGGCCGACGGCACCTACAAGAAGATCTACGAGAAGTGGATCGGCCCGTACGACGCCTCCGTCGCGTCTCCCACCGCCTCATGACCGACACGGACACAACCCTCCAGCCGAAGAAGAAGGGACTGACCCGGCGGCAGAAGCGCACCCTGTCGCGGGGCGTCCAGTACACCGTCTTCGCCGCCGCCGTGATCGCCTTCGCGGTCACGGCCGACTGGGGCCGGCTGCGGAACCAGTTCGCCCAGGCCGACATCGCCCGGCAGATGTTCCCGGACGTCATCACGCTGGCGCTGAAGAACACCGTGCTGTACACGCTGTCCGGCTTCGTGGTCGGGCTGGTCCTCGGCATGGTCATCGCGCTGATGCGGCTGTCGTCCGTGGGCCCCTACCGCTGGCTGGCCGGCGTCTACATCGAGATCTTCCGCGGCCTGCCCGCCCTGCTGATCTTCATCTTCGTCGGCGTGGCCGTGCCCCTCGCCTTCCCCGGCACGGAGATCCCCGGCGGCACCTACGGCAAGGTCGCCCTCGCGCTCGGCCTGGTCTCCGCCGCCTACATGGCCGAGACCATCCGCGCCGGCATCCAGGCCGTGCCCAGGGGACAGATGGAGGCGGCCCGTTCGCTCGGCTTCTCGCCGGCGAAGGCCATGATCTCGATCATCGTCCCGCAGGCGTTCCGGATCATCCTGCCGCCGCTGACCAACGAACTCGTCCTGCTGTTCAAGGACTCCTCGCTGGTGCTGTTCCTCGGCGTCACCCTGGAGGAACGCGAACTGTCCAAGTTCGGCCGGGACCTGGCCAGTACGACCGCCAACTCCACGCCGATCCTGGTCGCGGGCCTGTGCTACCTGCTGGTCACCATCCCGCTCAGCTTCGTCGTGCGCCGTTTGGAGACCAAGGCCCAGGAGGCGATCCGGTGAGCCGTCCGGAGATCGAAGTCCGCGGGCTGCACAAGTCCTTCGGCGACAACGAGGTGCTGCGCGGCATCGACCTGGAGATCCGCCAGGGGGAGGTCGTCTGTGTCATCGGCCCCTCCGGGTCCGGCAAGTCGACGCTGCTGCGCTGTGTGAACCTGCTGGAGGAGCCCACCAAGGGCCAGGTCTTCGTCGGCGGCACCGAGGTGACCGACCCGGACGTCGACATCGACGCCGTACGCCGCCGCATCGGCATGGTCTTCCAGCAGTTCAACCTCTTCCCGCACCTGAGCGTCACCGAGAACCTCACGCTGCCCCAGCGCCGGGTGCTCGGGCGGGACAAGGCGACCGCCGCGCGGATCGCCGCCGAGAACCTGGCCCGGGTCGGCCTCGCCGAGAAGGCGGACGCCTATCCGTCCTCCCTCTCCGGCGGGCAGCAGCAGCGCGTCGCCATCGCCCGCGCGCTCGCCATGGGCCCCGGGGTGATGCTCTTCGACGAGCCGACCTCCGCGCTCGACCCCGAGCTGGTCGGCGACGTCCTCGCCGTCATGCGCATGCTCGCCCGGGAAGGCATGACGATGATGGTCGTCACCCACGAGATGACCTTCGCCCGCGAGGTCGCCGACCGGGTCGTCTTCATGGACGGCGGAGTGATCGTCGAGGACGGCAGCCCCGAGCGGGTCATCGGCGACCCCCGCCACGAACGCACCCGGCACTTCCTGTCCCGGCTGCTGGACCCGGCGATGGCCGAGGTCGAGGAGGAGACCTCCGACCAGGTGGGGAAGTCGGAGCCGTAGGCCGTTAGGGTGCGGTGCATGAGCGATGGCGCTGTGCTGCACGTGAAGGGGCGCGTCCTGGCCGGTCCGGACGACGTCCGGGACGAGCTGTGGGTGGTCGGGGGCCGGATCTCTTATGACCGCCCCGCCGGCGCCCGGGACGTGCGGACCGTCACCGGCTGGGCCCTGCCCGGCCTGGTCGACGCGCACTGCCACGTCGGCCTGGACGCGCACGGCCCGGTCGACGCGGAGACCGCCGAGAAACAGGCGCTCACCGACCGGGACGCGGGCGCCCTGCTGCTCCGGGACGCGGGCTCGCCCTCCGACACCCGCTGGATCGACGACCGCGCCGACCTGCCGAAGATCATCCGGGCGGGCCGGCACATCGCCCGCACCCGCCGCTACATCCGCAACTACGCCTGGGAGATCGAACCGGACGACCTCGTCGCCTACGTCGCCCAGGAGGCCCGGCGCGGCGACGGCTGGGTCAAGCTGGTCGGCGACTGGATCGACCGCGACCTCGGCGACCTCGCCCCCTGCTGGCCCCGCGAGGCGGTGACGGCGGCCATCGCCGAGGCCCACCGGCTCGGCGCCCGCGTCACCGCGCACTGCTTCGCCGAGAGCTCGCTGCGCGACCTGGTCGAGGCGGGCATCGACTGCATCGAGCACGCGACCGGGCTCAGCGAGGACCTGATCCCGCTGTTCGCCGAGCGGGGCGTCGCCATCGTGCCCACCCTCGTCAACATCGCCACCTTCCCCGAACTCGCCGAGGGCGGCGAGAAGAAGTTCCCCCGCTGGTCCGCCCATATGCGCCGGCTGCACGAGCGGCGCTACGACACCGTGCGCGGCGCCTACGACGCCGGGATCCCGGTCTACGTCGGCACGGACGCCGGCGG
>NZ_JACBWZ010000556.1 GCF_013870595.1 Streptomyces sp. WELS2
CGGACGTCGGCCGCGCCCAGCCGGCCGATCTCGCCGTAGGAGGACACCCGGCGCTGGAGCAGCCGGGCCACCGCCGGGTCGGAGGTGCCGTCCTCCAGCCGGCCCTGGATCATCAGCGCCGTCTCGTGCAGCCGGGCGGTGCGGGTGCGCAGCTCCTCCAGCACCTTCTCGACCTCCTCCGGTCCGGCGTCCGGCAGCTTCGCCTGGCTGGCGATCAGCTGGGCGAGCCGGGCGCGGAAGGCCCGTCGCAGCCGGTCCAGGGTGCCCGCGGGGGTCTGCGGCAGCAGCACGAACCGGGCGGTGGCGCTGCACGCGAACGCCACGCCGACGACGCCGTACAGCGCGGGCAGCGCACCCGGCGTGGCGCGCACGAACAGCGACAGGAAGTAGATCTGGAACCCGATCAGCCCGAGCGCCGTGCCGCGGTCGCCGAACCGGCGGCCGTAGACGGCGCCGAAGATCAGGGCGACGAAGAACAGGTCACCGGCGACGACGTGCTGGTTGAGCAGCGCACCCAGCGACAGCGAGGCCAGCGCCACCGGCAGACCGAGCGCGAGCGTGCCGGCCTGCCGGGCGGGCTGCTTCTCCCGGATGGCGAAGGTGGCCACCATCGCGGCCATGGCCCCGGCGACCAGATGGGTCACCGGGACGCCGGTACCGGCCAGGACGGCGAGCGTGAGGGCGATGGCGGTGACCGTGCGCAGTCCCGCCGTCAGCCGGAGCAGCCCGGGGTCCGACGCCGCGAGCCGGTCCCACATCCGTACCCGTCCCGACCGTCCCCGAGCCCTCACCTGGTCGCGCTCTCTCCCGTACCGCACATCGATCCGCGACCCAGCATCGCACGCGCGCCCGGACTACCTGCCCTCGGCCAGGGTGGCGGCCACCAGCGCGTTCGCGTGCCCGTGGCCGAGCCCGTGCGCCGACTTCAGCCAGCCGACCAGCTCCATGTGCCGGGTCAGCGGCGAGGACCGGATCAGCTCCTGCCACTCGCCGACCGGGCGGCCGTACTTCTTCTCGATCGAGGGGAAGTAACCGGCCGGGCCCTTGACGGTCTTCTCGGTCATGGTGGTGCGTCCCTCCGTGTGGTGTTCCGTGATCACCGGGTAGGACGGCCGGTCCGGGGCGGACTCATCGGCGGTCACCGGTGATCACGGTCACATCAGGACGGTCCGACGGCCGCGCCCTCCACCCGGGCCCGCACCTGTTCCGGTGTCAGATAGGCGTCGGTGAACTCGAAGTCCTTCAGCCGGGCGGGCTTGCGGGCCTGGAAGCCGGTGCGCACGAAGTCGTCGCCCGCGACCGCGTTCAGCAGCCAGTTGGTCATCACCCGGGTCTTGGCGACGTTGGTGCGCAGCGCCGACCAGTGGTAGCCGCGGGCCACCGCCTGGGCGGGCACCCCGCGCAGCTCCACACCGAGCGGCTTGGACACCGCGTCCTTGCCGCCGAGGTCGACGACCAGGCCCAGGTCCTTGTGCTCGTAGGGCCGCATCGACTGTCCGCGCAGCGTCGCGATGACGTTGTCGGCGACCACCTTGCCCTGCCGCATGGCGTGCTGCGCGGTGGGCGGGCAGACCGCGCCCTCCTCGCCCTTGGCCAGGTCCGGCACGGCCGCGGAGTCGCCGAGTGCGAACACCCCGTCGTGGCCCGGCAGGCACATTTCCGGGGTCACCGCCAGCCGCCCCTTGACCGTCTCCGCGCCGAGCGTGGCGATCAGCGGGCTGGCCACCACCCCGGCCGTCCAGATCAGGGTGTGCGTCGGCACCACCCGGCCGTCCGTGAAGGTGACCTCCTCGGCGCCGGCCTTCTCGATCGACACCCCCAGCGAGACCTCGATACCGCGCCGCCCGAGGATCGCCTGCGCGCTGCGGCCCAGCTTCTCGCCCAGCTCGGGCATCAGCTTGGGCGCGATGTCGATCAGGTGCCAGCGGATCAGGCCAGGGTCCAGGCGCGGGTAGCGCTGCACCGCGGCGTGGGTGAGGCGCTGCAGGCAGGCCGCGGTCTCCGTGCCCGCGTAGCCGCCGCCGACCACCACGAACTGCAGCCGCGCGGCCCGTTCGGCCGGGTCGTCGCTGGCGTCCGCCAGATCCAGCTGGGAGATGACGTGGTCGCGGATGTAGGCGGCCTCGGCGAGCGTCTTCATCCCGAAGGCGTGCTCGGTCAGGCCCGGGATGTCGAAGGTGCGGGTCACACTGCCCGGGGCCAGCACGATGTAGTCGTAGGGCTCGTTGACGATCTTGTCGGTGATGGTGCGCACGACGCACACCTTGGATTTCAGGTCCACCCCGATCGCACCGCCCGGGATGATCCGCGTGCGGTACTTCTTGCTGCGGCGCAGCGACAGGGCGATCGACTGCGGCGTGAGCACGCCGGAGGCGACCTGGGGCAGCAGAGGCAGGTACAGCTGGTAGGAGAACGGCGTCACCAGTGTGACGTCGGCTTCGTCGGGGGCGAGTTTCCGCTCCAGGCGGCGGACGCACTCGACTCCGGCGAAGCCTGCGCCCACCACCAGGATCCTGGGTCGTGTCACGGTGTTCATCCCTTTCTGCGGCTCCGGGCGGTACGGCTCGACGCTGTTCGCATGCCCTGGATCGCCGTGCGTCAACTCCGATCCCACCGCGCCCGCGGTCACCCCGCCAGCCGGGTGCGGCAGGCAGACGAACGCTCGGGGGCGACCTTGCCCCCACCGCACGGTGGAGTAACCGGTGAGCGCCCGCCTACACGTCGTACGGCCGCCGCGTCCTCGGTGTCACCAGGGCAGGAACGCGTGGATGTCCTTGCCGCTGTCGTGCACGACGACGCTGACCTGGCTGCACAGCGTGTGCACCAGATGCCAGCCGATCCCGCCGCCACCGGTGCGCGGATGGAAGGGCCGCGGCTCCGGGCGCTCCGGGTTGGTGTCCCGCATCGTCACGTGCACGCCGTCGAAGGTGCGGCGCATCCTCAGGTCGAACGGGCCGGGCGCGTACTGGATCGCGTTCGCGGCCAGTTCGGTCACCACCAGCAGGATGTCGTCCCAGTACTCCTGGGCGCCCGGCGGCGCCTGACGGGCGAGGGCGCGCAGGAACTCCTCCGCGGCGAGCCGCGCCCCCGTGACGTTGCGCAGCTCACCCGGAAAGGAGAACGTACGCTCGTACCTCTCTTCCGATGGTGGTGTGTCGTCCCAACGCGGCTCCGTCGCCATCTCGCTTCCCCGGCCCCGACCGGCCCCGCCGGTCCCGGGCGGTCGTCGTCAACTGATCTCTTCGCTGCGCTGCGGGTTCCCCCTGCCGCGCGGACTATCCGTCTGCCCTCCCCGTCCCACGGTTCCCCCGGGGGCGCCACCTCCTCAGCGGAACACGTCGTCCGGCTCGTCCCACTCGGCCGGCTCCCGCACCGCCGGCCGCGGCCGGGCCGCGTACATCGCCTCGATCTCGGCGGCGTAGTGCCGTACCACGGCGTCCCGGCGCGGCTTCAGGGACGGCGTGAGCAACCCGCCGACCGCCGCGAACGGTTCCGGTAGGACACGGTAGACCCGGATGGACTCCGCGCGGGACACCGCACTGTTGGCGGAGGCCACCGCCCGCGCGATCTCCTCCCGCAGCGCGTTCTCCTCCCGGGCCTCCCGGGCCCGGGCGTCCCCGGGCAGCGCGAGCGCGGTCCGCCAGTGCGCGAGGAAGTCCGGGTCCAGGGTGATCAGGGCGCCGACACAGGGCCGGCCGTCGCCGATCACCATCGCCTCGTGCACCAGCGGATGCGCGCGCAGCCGCTCCTCCAGCAGGGCCGGCGCCACGGTCTTGCCCCCGCTGGTGACGATGACGTCCTTCTTGCGCCCGGTGATCGTCAGATAGCCGTCGGCGTCCAGCCGGCCGAGGTCCCCGGTGGCCAGCCAGCCGTCGCGCAGCACCGCCCGGGTCGCCTGCTCGTCGCCGGTGTAGCCCTGGAACACCGACGGCCCGCGGACCAGGATCTCCCCGTCGCCGGCCACCCGGATCCCGGTGCCCGGCAGCGCGGTTCCCACCGTCCCGGACTTCTCCCGGCCCAGCGGCTGCATGGTGATCGCGCCGGAGGTCTCGGTGAGTCCGTAACCGTCGTGCACGAACACGCCGATGCCCTCGTAGAACAGGCCCAGTTCGCGGCCGAGCGGGGAGCCGCCGGAGGCGCCGCGCACCACCCGGCCGCCGAGCGCCGCCCGCAGCCCCCGGTACACCGTCCGCTCGTACAGGGCGTGTTGCAGCCTCAGCTCCAGCCCGGGACCAGGCCCCGCGCCGAGC
>NZ_JACBWZ010000557.1 GCF_013870595.1 Streptomyces sp. WELS2
CCGCTGCCCGAAGTCGACGGCGCGCTCGCGGAGATCGCGTACGCCTTCGACGCGCTGCACGCCGACGGCGTCGTGGCGCGTGCATGGTGGAGTTCGTCTTCGACACCGCCCGCGCCCTCACCGACCTGGTCTTCGCCGACACCCTCGAACGCCATCCGGACCCTCGCGTGCGGCGGTGGCGAACTCGGCGCCGATCCAGCCGGCGCCCACCACCACGATGTCGTGCTGCCGGGCGAGGACGGGGCGCAGCCGTGCGGCGTCGTCCAGGGTGCGCAGCAGATGCGTGCCGGGCACGCCCTCGGCGCCGGGCAGGTTGACCGGTTCGGCGCCGGTGGCGAGGACGAGGACGTCGTAGGGCACCACGCCGTGCTCGGTGTCCAGCTCGCGCGCGGCGGGCCTGAGGCCGTGCACCTCGCAGCCGAGCCGCAGTCCGACGCCGAGGGACTCGAAGTCCACGTCGAAGGCGGAGCCCTCGGCCGTGCCCAGCAGCACCGCCTTGGACAGCGGCGGCCGGTCGTACGGCTGGTGCGGTTCGGCGCCGATGACGGTCACCGGACCCTTGAAGCCCTGTTCCCGCAGGGCGACCGCGGTCTGCACCCCGGCCATGCCCGCGCCGACGACGACCACGCGCCGTCGCTGTGCCGTGCCCTCGTGCGGTGTCTGCTCGCTCACGCGATCACCTTAGACACATGACGGAACGTCAGTCAGCGGGCGTGCTCGGTGACCTGCTCCACAACGCTGGTGCCGGAGCCCGGCGCGGACTCCCACTCCCAGCTCTCCGCGAGCCGCAGCCGCCCGTCCGCCAGCTCCTCGACCGTGGACACACAGTGCCCCGAGGCGGTCGTCCCGTCGGTCCTGAGCTGCACGTACCGGAAGTCCAGCCGGTCCCCCTCGCGGGTGCCGACCAGATGGCCGCGTACCACGTCACCGCCCGCGTACTCGGCCCAGACCGCACCGTCCTGTTCGTGGTAGGCGAACCGGGTGCGGGTCCCCACCTGCCCCGGCGCCTGGTCCGACACGGGGGCGAAGAAGAGTCCGTCGAGTGAACGGGCCATGGAACGGGGCTCCCTTACGGGTGAGGAGGGGGGCGGGCTAGGGTGGCCACCGTACAAGCACTCGCGGGAGCCCGGACGACCGGGCTGAGAGGGAGGCTCGCGGCCTCCGACCGTACGAACCTGATCCGGGTCATGCCGGCGAAGGGAGGGGCTCACCGCCCATGTCCTCACGTACGTCCGACGTCCTCGTCATCGGGGGCGGAATCATCGGCCTGGTCACGGCCTGGCGCGCGGCGCAGCGCGGGCTCGCCACGGCCGTCGTGGACCCCGCGCCCGGGGGCGGGGCCGCGCAGGTGGCGGCCGGGATGCTGGCCGCGGTCACCGAGCTGCACTACGGCGAGGAGACCCTGCTCGGCCTGAACCTGGCCTCCGCGCGCCGCTATCCGCAGTTCGCGGCCGAGCTGACCGAGCTGACCGGTCACGACCTCGGCTACCGCCGCTGCGGCACCCTCGCCGTCGCGCTGGACTCCGACGACCGCGCCCACCTGCGTGAACTGCACGCCCTCCAGCAGCGCCACGGCCTGGAGTCGGAATGGCTGTCCGGGCGGGAGTGCCGGCGCCTGGAGCCGATGCTGGCGCCGGGGGTGCGCGGCGGGCTGCGGGTCGACGGCGACCACCAGATCGATCCGCGCCGGCTGGCGGCGGCCCTGGTCGTGGCCTGCGAGCGGTCCGGTGTGGTGTTCCACCGGGTCCGGGCCGAGCGCCTGGACGTCGCCGGGGACCGGGCCGTCGGTGTCACCACGGCCGACGGCACCGGGCTGCGCGCCGAGCGGGTGGTCCTCGCCGCGGGCAGCCTGAGCGGGCGCCTGGCGGGCGTGCCGCCCCAGGTGCTGCCTCCGGTGCGGCCGGTCAAGGGGCAGGTGCTGCGGCTGTCCGTGCCGCCCCGGTACGCGCCGTTCCTGAGCCGGACCGTACGGGCCGTGGTGCGCGGCGGCCCGCTGTACCTGGTGCCCCGGGAGAACGGGGAACTGGTCGTCGGCGCCACCAGCGAGGAGCTGGGCTGGGACACCACGGTCACCGCCGGGGGCGTGTACGAGCTGCTGCGCGACGCCCACGAGCTGGTGCCCGGCATCACCGAACTGCCGCTCACCGAGACCCGGGCCGGACTGCGCCCCGGCTCCCCCGACAACGCGCCGCTGCTCGGCCCGTCCCACCTGGCCGGGCTGCTGCTGGCGACCGGGCACTACCGCAACGGGGTGCTGCTGACGCCGGTCACCGGAGACGTGCTGGCGCACACCCTGGCCACCGGTGAGCTTCCCGAAGAGGCACGTCCGTTCACCCCCCGGCGCTTCGGTGCCGCCCACACGGAACAGCTGGAGCAGCCCGTATGAGCAACTCCGTCACCATCTCCGTCAACGGCGAACCCCGCCGTGTCGCCCCGGGCACCGCGCTGGACGCGCTGGTGCGGACCCTCACCGCGGCGCCGCGCGGGGTGGCCGCCGCCGTCAACGAGACCGTCGTCCCGCGCGCCGAGTGGGCGACGACCGCGCTCGCCGAGGGCGACCGCGTCGAAGTCCTCACCGCCGTACAGGGAGGCTGAGCCATGGCCGACGATCCGCTGGTCCTCGGGGACCTCGCCTTCTCGTCCCGGCTGATCATGGGCACGGGCGGGGCACCCAGCCTGGAGGTGCTGGAGCGGGCGCTGGTCGCCTCCGGCACGGAGCTGACGACGGTGGCGATGCGCCGGGTGGACCCCTCGGTGCACGGCTCGGTGCTGTCGGTGCTGGAGCGGCTCGGCATCCGGGTGCTGCCGAACACGGCGGGCTGCTACACCGCCGGCGAGGCCGTGCTGACGGCCCGGCTGGCCCGGGAGGCGCTGGGCACGGACCTGGTCAAGCTGGAGGTCATCGCCGACGAGCGGACGCTGCTGCCGGACCCGGTGGAGACGCTGGAGGCGGCGGAGACGCTGGTCGACGAGGGTTTCACGGTGCTGCCGTACACCAATGACGACCCGGTGCTGGCGCGCCGGCTGGAGGACGTCGGGTGCGCCGCCGTCATGCCGCTGGGTTCGCCGATCGGGTCCGGGCTCGGGATCCGCAACCCGCACAACTTCCGGCTGATCGTGGAGCAGGCGGGTGTGCCGGTGATCCTTGACGCCGGGGCCGGTACGGCGTCCGACGCGGCGCTGGCGATGGAGCTGGGGTGCGCGGGGGTGATGCTGGCCTCCGCGGTGACGCGGGCGCAGGACCCGGAGCTGATGGCGTCCGCCATGAAGCTGGCCGTGGAGGCGGGCCGGCAGGCCCGGCTGGCGGGCCGGATCCCGCGCAGGTACCTCGCCGAGGCGTCGTCGCCGGCGGAGGGGCTGGCCCGGCTGGATCCGGAGCGGCCGGCGTTCTAGTCCGGGGGCGCGACGTGTGTCGCGTCACAGGTCGGCTTCAGTAGCGGTGCCGCGCCCGGCGGACGGGCGGGCCCGCCGGCCGGTCCTCGTAGACTCGCCTGCGTGGATACGACCCTTCAGGACCCCCTCGTCGGGCAGGTGCTCGACGGCCGGTACCGCGTCGACTCGCGGATCGCGGCGGGCGGGATGGCCACGGTCTACCGGGCCCTGGACACCCGCCTGGACCGTGTGCTCGCGCTGAAGGTGATGCACCCGGCCCTCGCCGCCGACGGGTCCTTCGTCGAGCGGTTCATCCGGGAGGCCAAGTCGGTCGCCCGGCTCGACCACCCCAACGTGGTGCAGGTCTTCGACCAGGGCACCGACGGGTCGTACGTCTACCTGGCGATGGAGTACATCGCCGGCTGCACCCTGCGGGACGTGCTGCGCGAGCGCGGGGCCGTGCAGCCGCGGGCCGCGCTGGACATCCTGGAGCCGGTGCTCGCCGCGCTGGGCGCCGCGCACCGGGCCGGGTTCGTGCACCGGGACATGAAGCCGGAGAACGTGCTGATCGGCGACGACGGCCGGGTCAAGGTGGCCGACTTCGGGCTGGTGCGTTCGGTGGACACGGTGACCAGCACCACGGGCGCCGTGCTCGGCACCGTCTCCTATCTCGCGCCCGAGCAGATCGAGAACGGCACCACGGACCCGCGCGTCGACGTGTACGCGTGCGGGGTGGTGCTGTACGAGATGCTGACGGGCGCCAAGCCGTACTCCGGGGACTCCCCGGCCCAGGTGCTCTACCAGCACCTGCACGCCGACGTGCCGCCGCCCTCCGCGCTGGTGCCGGGGCTGCCGGCGGTGCTGGACGAGCT
>NZ_JACBWZ010000558.1 GCF_013870595.1 Streptomyces sp. WELS2
GGCACGAACTGGAGCAGGCGGAGCTGACGGCGGCGCTGCTCGCGGAGGAGTACCGGGCGACGGTGGCGGAACCGGCGGTGCACGACCTGGTGGAGGTGGTGACCGGCGCCTCGGCGGTCTCCCAGCGCTTCCTCCAGCTCCAGCTGGGCGCGGCGGAGGAGGTGTGCGCGCTGGTGACCGGCGACCCGATGGTGGTGTCCGGTATGGAGAACGATGCGGAGGAGCGGGCGGCCGGGCGCGGGGTGCGCTACCGGGTGGTGGTGGAGCGCGCGGTGCTGGACCGGCCGCACGGGCTGACCGAGCTGCGGGCGGCGCTCGGCCGGGACGAGCGGGTCCGGGTGGTGGACCGGGTGCCGACGAAGCTGGTGGTGGCCGACGGTTCGCTCGCGCTGGTGCCGCTTACCTCGAAGTCCGCCGAGCCGGCCGCGCTGGTGGTGCACGCCAGCGGGCTGCTGGAGCTGCTCGCCGGGCTGTTCGAGTCGGTGTGGCGGGACGCGCTGCCGCTGCGGCTGGGCGCCGAGGGGGTGACCGAGGAGCCGCCGGGCGGGCCCGACGCCGCCGATCTGGAAGTGCTCTCGCTGCTGCTGGCCGGGCTGACCGACGCGAGCGTGGCCAGACAGCTGGGCCTGGGGCTGCGGACCGTACAGCGCCGGGTACGGCGGCTGATGGAGCTGGCGGGGGTGACCACCCGGATGCAACTGGGCTGGCACGCCCGGGAACGGGGCTGGGTGACCCGGGAGGAACGCCGCTGACCGGGCCCCCCGCTCGTCACCGGCGGATCGCCGATCATCCGGTGGTGTTCGGCGTGGTGAAGGGCTCGGAGAGCCGCGGGGAGGCGGCGGCGGAGTGACGAGGGCGGGTCAGGGCATGGCGGACGGTGTCGGCCACGGCGACCATGCCGGCGTCGATCCGGTCCGCCAGCTTGGCCAGCTCGATGGTCAGCGCGGCGACGGTGTCCTCGTCGAGCCGCTGCTCACCCGCCTCGACCAGATGCAGCCACCGAGCGCCCACGGTCCGCAACAACTTACTCACGTCGGCCGCGGAGACCTGCAAGGCCCCGCGGTCGTCGACGATCAGAGGCAGGGTCACTTCGCGGTTCACAGAACGGGATGGTAGCCGCGCGGCCCTCACGCACCCTGCCAAACCGTGGTGATGTTGCAGAACTCCCGGATTCCGTGCCCGGACAGCTCACGCCCGTACCCCGAGCGCTTCACCCCGCCGAACGGGAACGCCGGGTGGGAGGCGGTCATTCCGTTGACGTACACCGAACCGGCCTCCAGGTCCCGGGCGAACCGTTCGACCTCGGTCTCGTCCCGTGTCCACACGTTCGAACTCAGGCCGAACGCCGAGTCGTTGGCGATGAGCACGGCCTCGTCCACGTCGTCCGCCCGGTACAGCGTGGCGACCGGTCCGAACGCCTCCTCGCGGTGCACGCGCATCTCCCGCGTGATGCCGGACAGCACGGTCGGCGGGTAGTACCAGCCGGGCCCGTCCGGCCGTTCGCCGCCGCACAGCACCCTCGCCCCGCCGTGCCGGGCGTCGTCGACCAGTTCCTCCAGGTCCGCGCGGCCCCGCTCGCTGGCGAGCGGCCCGACCTCGGTGTCCTCCGCCAGCGGGTCGCCGACCTTCAGGGCCCGCATGCCAGCGACGAACTTCTCCGTGAAGGCGTCGTAGACGTCGGTGTGCACGATGAACCGCTTGGCGGCGATGCAGGACTGCCCGTTGTTCTGCACCCGCGCGGTCACCGCGACCTCGGCCGCGCGGTCGAGGTCGGCGGAGGGCATCACGATGTACGGGTCGCTGCCGCCGAGCTCCAGCACCGTCTTCTTGATCATCTCGCCGGCGGTGGACGCGACCGCCCGGCCCGCCGGTTCGCTGCCGGTCAGGGTGGCCGCCTTGACCCGCTCGTCGCGCAGGATGTCGTCCACCGCGCCGGAGCCGATCAGCAGCGTCTGGAAGCAGCCCTCCGGGAAACCCGCCCGGTGGAAGAGGTCCTCCAGGTACAGGGCCGTCCGCGGCACGTTGGAGGCGTGCTTGAGCAGGCCCGTGTTGCCGGCCATCAGGGCGGGCGCCGCGAACCGGACCACCTGCCACAGCGGGAAGTTCCACGGCATCACGGCGAGCACCGGGCCGAGCGGACGGTAGCGCACCCGCACCCGGGAGGCGCCCGAGTCGCGCACGTCCGCCTCGGCGGGCTCCTCGTCGGCCAGCAGCCGTTCGGCGTGCTCGGCGTACCAGCGCATCGCCTTGGCGCACTTCGCCGCCTCCGCGCGGGCCTGCCGGACCGGCTTGCCCATCTCGGTGGTGACGACCCGGCCGATCTCCTCCTGGTCCCCGTCCAGCAGCTCGGCGGCCTTGACCAGCAACCGGGCGCGCTCGGCGAACGAGGTCGTGCGATAGGTGCGGAACGTGGCCTCGGCCAGCTCCAGCCGGCGTTCCAGCTCGTCCTCGTCCATGGGCTCGTACGTCTTGAGCGTCTCGCCGTTCGCCGGGTTCACCGTCGCGATGGGCATGACCGACCTCCCTGGGAGCGGGCTTGTCTCGACCTTCGCGCGCGGCCCGGCAAGTCGCAACGCGACAGGTCCTCGGATCAGCCCGAGTGCTCCGCCAGCCGGTCGAGAAACGCGGCCTGCGCCGTGACGATCACCGCACGGGCCCGGTCCGGGGTGAACCACGCCACCCGGTCCAGCTCCGGGAACTCCTGGTACCGGCCGGACCGCGGCGGCCACTGCAGGGTGAACGTCCCCGGCTCGATCGTCTCCGGGTCGAGGTCCGCCTCCACCGCCCAGACCGTGACGATCTTGCCGTTGCGCTGCACGACCTCGCCCAGCGGCAGGGCCTCCCCGTCCGGCGGCGCCACCCCCAGCTCCTCGCGGAACTCCCGCCGGGCCGCCTCCCAGGCCGGCTCCGCCGGGTCGTACTCGCCCTTGGGCACGGTCCAGGCGCCCGCGTCCTTCCTCGCCCACAGCGGGCCGCCCATATGGCCGAGCAACACCTCGAGGCCCTGGTCCGTGTGCCGGAACAACAGCAGTCCCGCGCTGCGCCTCGCCGCCCGCACCGTCATGTCCCGGCCTCCGGATGGGCTGCCGGCAGGGCCTGGACGGTATCGGCCTCCTCGGGGCGCTTGTCCTCGCGGTAGCGGACCACGCGGGCGAAACGCAGGGTGACACCGGCCGGATAGCGGGTGGAGCGCTGCAAGCCGTCGTAGGCGATCTCCACGACGAGTTCGGGGCGGACCCGGACCACCCGGCCGTCGTCCTCGACCGCCAGCTCCTGAAGCCGCTCGGTCTGCCAGGCGAGCATCGCGTCCGTCATGCCCTTGAAGGTCTTGCCGAGCATCGCGAAGCCGCCGTCCGGGGTGCGGGCGCCGAGGTGGAGGTTGGACAGCCGGCCGGTGCGCCGGCCGTGGCCCCACTCGGCGGCCAGCACCACCAGGTCCAGGGTGTGCACGGGCTTGACCTTCAGCCAGGACGCGCCACGCCGGCCCGCGCTGTAGGGCGCGTCGAGCGCCTTGACCACCACGCCCTCGTGGCCCCGGGCCAGGGTGTCCGCGAGGAAGCGCTCCGCCTCCGCCAGGTCATCGGGTCCCGCGACCAGCGTGCGCCGCACCCGCATCGGCTCGGGCACCAGCCGGGCCAGCTCCGCGTGCCGCTCGGCGAACGGCAGGTCGAGCAGGTCACGGCCGTCCACCGCGAGGGCGTCGAAGAAGACGGGGGAGACCGGGACCTCCTCGGCCGCCCGCGTCACGTCGGACCGGGAACCCACCCGGCCCGCCGTCTCCTGGAAGGACCGGGGCCGCCCCGCCGCGTCGAAGGAGATCACCTCCCCGTCCAGGATGAACCGCTCGCCCGGCAACGCCAGCGCGGCGGCGGTGACTTCGGGCAGCCGGCCGGAGATGTCGTCCAGGGTGCGGGTGTGGATCCGCACCCGATCGCCGTCCCGGTGCACCTGGATGCGGATGCCGTCCAGCTTCTCCTCCACCGCGCAGGCGCCCAGCTTCCCCACCGCCTCCGCGACCGAGGACGCGCTGTGCGCCAGCATCGGCAGCACCGGGCGGCCCACCGTGAGCCGGAACCGCTCCAGCGCCGCCGGCCCCTCGCCGAGCAGTGCCCCGGCCACCGTCCGGAGCGACCCGGCGAGCATCACGGCCCGCCGTACGTCCGCCGGATCCGCCCGGGTCGCCTGGGCCAGGCCCTCCACCGCGACCGCGTCCAGCGCGCCCTGGCGGACCTCGCCGGT
>NZ_JACBWZ010000559.1 GCF_013870595.1 Streptomyces sp. WELS2
TCGGGCGGGAGGGGCTCGGGCGGGCCGGCGTGAGGCGCGGGGCGCGTGGGTCGCCCCAAGATCACGCAGGGCGAGTCGAGCCTAGGGTCGGGAGCCGCGCGGATCCGGCAGGAGCGCAATAGTCGTACCGGCGTGGTCCGCCCTGTCCGGGCACCCCGCGGAGGGCCTTCGAGTGGGCGCCGGGATACGGATTTGGGCGAACGGCGGCGGACCGTGTAATGTCTTCATCGCTCGCCCCAATAGCTCAGTCGGCAGAGCGTCTCCATGGTAAGGAGAAGGTCAACGGTTCGATTCCGTTTTGGGGCTCTGGTGTGAGAGGTTCCCGTCGCGAGGCGGGAGCTGATCTCATCAAAGCGGTGTAGCTCAGTCGGTAGAGCAAGCGGCTCATAATCGCTGTGTCACCGGTTCAAGTCCGGTCACCGCTACTGACAGTAGCCGATTGCGGGGTCGGTCCTTCGATCGGCTACTCTTTCTTGCGTTGAACCAGTCCATCCGTTCGTCTTAGGAGCACTCACGTGGCTGCCACCGACGTCCGCCCGAAGATCACGCTGGCCTGCGTGGAGTGCAAGGAGCGGAACTACATCACCAAGAAGAACCGGCGTAACAACCCGGACCGTCTTGAGATGAAGAAGCACTGCCCGCGTTGCAACGCGCACACCGCGCACCGCGAAACGCGATAAATCAGGCTCGTCCGTGAGGCCGTCCCCTTCCGAGGGGGCGGCCTCACGGCGTTTCCGCGGTCCGCCCGCATCGAGCACCCCACCGGCCCCGTGCGCATTCCCCGACCGGTTTCCGGCTAATTTGGGGCCATCACAGCAGAGATCAGGAGGTGCCGGGCCATGGCGCTCGACCAGTCCTTCGTGGGACGGACCTACCCGCCCACCGCGCCCTATGAGGTGGGCCGGGAGAAGATCCGCGAGTTCGCCGAGGCGGTGGGCGAGACCAACCCGGTGTACACCGATCCCGAGGCCGCCAAGGAATTCGGTCACCCCGATGTGATCGCCCCGCCGACCTTCGTGTTCTCCATCACTTACCGGGCCGCCGGACAGGTCGTCCAGGACCCGCGGCTCGGCCTGGACTACAGCCGCGTGGTGCACGGCGACCAGAAGTTCGCCTACGCCCGCCCGGTGCGCGCCGGCGACCGGCTCACGGTCACCTCCACCATCGAGGCGGTCAAGTCCCTCGCGGGCAACGACATCCTGGACATCCGCGGTGAGGTCCACGACGAGTCCGGTGAGCTCGTCGTGACCGCCTGGACCAAGCTCGTGGCCCGCGCGGCCGAGGAGGCGTGAGGAACCGATGACGGCGAAGATCGCGTACGACGAGGTCGAGGTCGGCACCGAGCTGCCGGCGCGCAGCTTCCCCGTGACGCGCGCCACGCTGGTGCGCTACGCCGGTGCCTCCGGGGACTTCAACCCGATCCACTGGAACGAGAAGTTCGCCAAGGAGGTGGGCCTGCCGGACGTCATCGCGCACGGCATGTTCACCATGGCCGAGGCGATCCGCGTGGTCACCGACTGGACCGGGGACCCGGGCGCGGTCGTGGAGTACGGCGTCCGCTTCACCCGGCCCGTCGTCGTCCCGAACGACGACCAGGGCGCGCTGATCGAGGTCAGCGGCAAGGTCGCGGCCAAGCTGGACGACCGAACCGTCCGGGTGGACCTGACGGCGACGAGCGCCGGCCAGAAGGTGCTGGGCATGTCCCGGGCGGTCGTACGACTGGCCTGACCGGTTCGGAGCCGAGGCGAGGGGCGTCCTCTCGCGAGGGGCGCCCCTCACGGGAGAGGCGTACCGGAGGCAGGTGGTCCCCGCCTGCCCGGACCCCTCGGGCACGTCTCGTACGCTTGGGCCCGTGCAGGTACTCCACGACGCCCCCCTTGCCCCGCTGACCACCTTCCGGCTGGGCGGTCCCGCGACCCGGCTGGTCACGGCCGGCACCGACGCCGAGGTGATCGCCGCGGTGCGCGAGGCCGACGACAGCGGCACGCCGCTGCTGGTCATCGGCGGCGGCTCCAACCTGGTCATCGGCGACAAGGGGTTCGACGGCACCGCGCTGCGCATCGCCACGCGCGGGGTCGAACTGCGCGGCGGGACGCTGGAGCTGGCGGCCGGCGAGGTGTGGAGCGACGCCGTCGCCCGCACCGTGGAGGCCGGGCTCGCCGGGATCGAGTGCCTGGCCGGCATCCCCGGCTCCGCGGGCGCCACGCCGATCCAGAACGTGGGCGCCTACGGCCAGGAGGTCTCCTCGACGATCACGGAGGTGATCGCGTACGACCGCCGGGCCGGCGAGACCGTCACCCTGACGAACGAGGAGTGCGCCTTCTCGTACCGCCACAGCCGCTTCAAGGCCGACCCGGACCGCTATGTCGTGCTCCGGGTCCGGTTCGGGCTGGAGGACGCGGGCGGGCTGTCCGCGCCGCTGAAGTACGCCGAGACCGCCCGCGCGCTCGGCGTGGCGACCGGTGACCGGGTGCCGCTCGCCGACGCCCGCGAGACCGTGCTGAAGCTGCGTGCCGGGAAGGGCATGGTGCTGGACCCCGAGGACCACGACACCTGGTCCGCCGGTTCCTTCTTCACCAACCCGATCCTCACCGACGAACAGTTCGCCGCCTTCCGCGCGCGCGTGCGCGAGCGGCTGGGCGAGGACGCCGAACCGCCCGCCTACCCGGCGGGGGAGGGCCGCACGAAGACGTCCGCGGCCTGGCTGATCGACAAGGCGGGCTTCACCAAGGGCTACGGCACCGGCCCTGCCCGCATCTCCACCAAGCACACCCTCGCCCTGACCAACCGGGGCGATGCCACCACCGAGGACCTGCTCGCCCTGGCCCGCGAGGTGGTCGACGGGGTCCGCGCGGCCTTCGGCGTCACGCTCGTCAACGAGCCGGTGACCGTCGGTGTGAGCCTGTAGGGACGAAACCGGCTCAGTACGCCACTCCCACGCCCTGCCGCACGGTCTCCCTGGCGTCGATCATCGACAGCATCGCGTGCGCCACGTCGGCGCGCGCGAGGAAGCGGCCCCTGACGGGGGTGCCGCCGACCACCGTGCGGTAGCGGCCGGTGAGCGGCTTGTCCTGGAGCCGCGGCGGCCGTACGCACGTCCAGTCCGTGTCGCTGCGGGCCAGGTCGGCCTCCATCTCGCGCAGATCGGCGTAGACGTCCTTCAGGACCGCCGACACGATGCCCCGCACCGCGCGGTCCACGGGGCCGTCGCCCTCGGGGGCCGGGCCGACCGGGCTGGCGCTGACCACCAGCAGCCGGCGCACCCCCTCAGCCTCCATGGCGCGGACGATCGTACGGGTCAGCCGGGCGGTCACCCCGTCGGCCTTGCGGCCGCGCGGCCCCAGGCCGGACAGGACGGCGTACCGGCCCCGGACGGCGGCGCGCAGCTCCTCCGGGTCGTCCAGGCCGCTGCGGACGATCTCCAGGCGGTCCCCGGTCACCGGGAGCCGGGCCGGGTCCCGTACGACGGCCGTGACCTCGTGACCGGCGTCCAGGGCCTGGCGGACCAGCTCCCGGCCGGTCCCGCCGGTGGCGCCGAAAACAGTGAGCTTCATGGTGGCTTTCCTCCCGTGCCCCGCGCGATTGCGGGTGGGTGAGCGCTCACTCACCCCTCTGCCTCCTAGAGTGGGTAAGCACTCACTCACCCGTCAAGGCCGAGAGGAACCCATGGAGCCCGTGGACACGAAGCCGGCGCGTGTGCGCATCCTCGACGCCGCCCACGAGCTGATGCTCACCGTCGGACTCGCCCGCGCCACCACCAAGGAGATCGCCCGCGCGGCCGGCTGCTCCGAGGCGGCCCTCTACAAGTACTTCGACAGCAAGGAAGAGCTGTTCGTGCGGGTCCTCACCGAGCGGCTGCCCCGGCTCACCCCGCTGCTCGACAGCCTCGCCGCCGCGCCGGGACGGGCCACCCTGGAGGAGAACCTCACCGAGATCGCCCGCCAGGCCGCGCTCTTCTACGAGCAGAGCTTCCCGATCGCCGCCTCGCTGTACGCCGAGACCCAGCTCAAACGGCGCCACGACGACACGCTGCGCGCCCTCGGCTCCGGTCCGCACCTGCCCATCCAGGGCGTGGACGCCTATCTGCGCGCCGAACAGTCCGCCGGCCGGGTCCGCGCCGACGCCGACACCTACGCCGCCGCCTCACTCCTCCTGGGCGCCTGCGCCCAGCGGGCCTTCGCCTACGACGCCACCGAGACCGGACGGCGGCCACCGGTGGACGAGTTCGCCGCCCGCC
>NZ_JACBWZ010000056.1 GCF_013870595.1 Streptomyces sp. WELS2
CGACACCGGCGCCCGGCTCGGCATCCACGCCACCGACCGCTGGGAGTCCCGCGACCCGGTCCTCACCGGGCTCGCGGCCCCCCTCGGCATCGGCGCCGACCGCCCGGCCGGGGAGGAGCCCGAGGACGAGGCGGTCGTCACCGTGCTGATCGCGGTCGGCGACGCGGTCACCGAACTGGAGGCGGTGCGCGAACGCCGTCGCATCGAGAACGTGGCGTTCGACAACATCTGGCGGGCGCCGTGAGCGCCCGGCGGGCCTACTCCGCCGGTTCCACGCCCGCGCGGAGCAGACCGTAGGTGTAGGCGTCCTCCAGGGCCTGCCAGGACGCGGCGATGACGTTCTCCGCCACGCCGACCGTGGCCCACTCGCCGGAGCCGTCGGAGGTGGAGATCAGGACGCGGGTGGTGGAGGACGTTCCGTGCTTGCCCTCCAGGATGCGGACCTTGTAGTCGACCAGTTCCAGCTTGGCGAGCTGCGGGTAGATCCGCTCCAGCGCCACCCGCAGCGCCCGGTCCAGGGCGTTGACCGGACCGTTGCCCTCGGCGGTGGCGACGATCCGCTCGCTCTTGGCCCACAGCTTGACCGTGGCCTCGTTGGCGTGGGTGCCGTCGGGGCGGTCCTCCACGATGGCCCGCCAGGACTCCACGTCGAAGTACTTCAGCGGCCGGCCCTCGACCTCGGCGCGCAGCAGGAGTTCGAAGGAGGCGTCGGCGGCCTCGTAGGTGTAGCCCTTGAGTTCGCGTTCCTTCACCCGCTCGACCACGCGCCCGACCAGCTCCCGGTCGCCGCCCAGGTCGATGCCGAGCTCCTTGCCCTTCAGCTCGACGGAGGCGCGGCCCGCCATGTCGGAGACCAGCATGCGCATGGTGTTGCCGACCAGCTCGGGGTCGATGTGCTGGTACAGGTCGGGGTCGACCTTGATGGCGGAGGCGTGCAGCCCGGCCTTGTGCGCGAACGCGGAGACGCCCACGTACGGCTGGTGGGTGGACGGGGTGAGGTTGACGACCTCGGCGATGGCGTGGGAGATCCGGGTGGTCTCGCGCAGCTTGCCGTCGGGCAGCACCTTCTTGCCGTACTTCAGCTCCAGGGCGGCGACCACCGGGAAAAGGTTGGCGTTGCCGACGCGCTCGCCGTAGCCGTTGGCCGTGCACTGCACGTGGGTGGCGCCCGCGTCCACGGCGGCCAGGGTGTTGGCGACCGCGCAGCCGGTGTCGTCCTGGGCGTGGATGCCGAGCCGGGCGCCGGTGTCGGCGAGGACGGTGGAGACGACCGCGTGGACCTGGGCGGGCAGCATGCCGCCGTTGGTGTCGCACAGGACGACGACGTCGGCGCCGGCCTCGGCGGCGGTACGGACGACGGCCTTGGCGTAGCCGGGGTTGGCGCGGTAGCCGTCGAAGAAGTGCTCGCAGTCCACGAAGACCCGGCGGCCCTGGCCCTTCAGGTACGACACGGTGTCGCGGACCATCTCCAGGTTCTCGTCCAGGGTGGTGCGCAGCGCCAGTTCCACGTGCCGGTCGTGCGACTTGGCGACCAGCGTGATCACCGGGGCGCCGGACTCGAGCAGCGCCCTCACCTGCGGGTCCTCGGCGGCCGTGGTGCCGGCGCGGCGGGTGGCGCCGAAGGCGACCAGCTGGGCGTGGCGGAAGTCGATCTCCTCGCGGGCGCGGGCGAAGAACTCGGTGTCCCGGGGGTTGGCGCCGGGCCAGCCGCCCTCGATGAAGCCCACGCCGAAGTCGTCCAGGTGCCGGGCGATCGCGAGCTTGTCCGCGACGGTGAGGTTGATGCCCTCGCGCTGCGCTCCGTCGCGCAGCGTGGTGTCGAAGACGTGGAACGAGTCGTCGAGCTCGCTGGTTGCCGTCTCGGTCATGGTCTCAAGGCTCCTGTTATGGATCTTCGGTCTTACCGGAATGACCGGCTCCACCATCCCCCCAATCCTCCCGCGCGCTCCGCTGCCGGCTGAAGGTGGGCCGGAAAACGAAAAAACCCCTCGCGGGTGCGAGAGGTCTGCGCGCGGGTCGAGGACGACGGTGGCCACCCGCACCTGGTCGTACGAGGTGGTCACTGCGGACCGGCGCGCCTGCTGCCAATAATCATGGCGAACGAGAGCACGGGGGCAGTCTGGCACAGCCCCGCCCCCGGCTCACCGTCCGTCTCAGGATGCGGTCGTCAGGGTGGACTCCCCGTCGCCCGCCCCGGTTTCCTCGCCGGCCTTCACCCGGGCCAGGTCCAGGTCCTTCGTCTCGCGCATGGTCACGTACACCACGAGGGAGACGGCGGCGCAGGCGGCCACGTACCAGTAGAAGCCGGACTCGATGCCGCCCTTCTTGAACCACAGGGCGACGTATTCGGCGGTGCCGCCGAAGAGGGCGTTGGCGATGGCGTACGGCAGGGCCACGCCGAGCGCGCGGATGCCGGTCGGGAACAGCTCGGCCTTCACACAGGCGTTGATCGAGGTGTAGCCGGTGACCACGACCAGCGCGAGCAGGGCGAGGCCGAGGGCGGACCAGTAGCCGTCCGCGTGCCTGAGCAGCGTCATGATCGGCACGGTGAGGAAGGTGGAGCCGACGGCGAACGTGATCAGCAGCGGGCGGCGGCCGATGCGGTCGGACAGGGCGCCGGCGAGCGGCTGGAGGCAGGCGAAGACGATCAGCGCGGTGAAGGAGACCAGGGTCGCCGTCTGCTTGGACAGGCCCGCCGAGTTGGACAGGTACTTGGTCAGGTAGGTGGTGTACGTGTAGTAGGCCACCGTGCCGCCCATGGTGAGGGCCATGACCAGGAGCGCCTCCCGCTTGTGCTGCCACAGGGCGCGCAGGGTGCCGCGCTCGGCGCTGTGCGAGGTGTCCTCCGCGTACACCTCGGTCTCCAGCATGGAGCGGCGCAGATAGAAGATGACGGCCGCGCCGAGCGCGCCCACGATGAACGGGATGCGCCAGCCGTAGCTGTGCAGGGCGTCGTCGGACATGGTCCGCTGCAGGATGATCTGGAGGCCGAGGCCCGCGATCTGCCCGGCCGTCATGGACACGTACTGGAAACTGGAGGCGAAGCCGCGCCGGGCCGGGTCGGAGGCCTCGGTGAGATAGGTGGCGCTGGCCGCGTACTCGCCGCCCACGGACAGGCCCTGGAGCAGCCGGGCGACGAGCAGCACGAGGGCGCCGCCGTAGCCGGCGACGGAGTAGGTGGGGGCCACGGCGATGAGGACCGCCGAGGCCGACATGAGGGTGACGGTCAGAGTGAGTGCCGCCTTGCGGCCCTTGCGGTCACCGACCCTGCCCAGCAGCCAGCCGCCCACGGGGCGCATGAAGAAGCCGACGGCGAAGATGCCGGCGGTGTTCATCAGCTGCGCGGTGGGGTTGCCGCTCGGGAAGAACGCGCCGGCGAAATAGGTGGCGAAGCTCGCGTACACGAACCAGTCGAACCACTCGACCATGTTCCCCGCCGAGCCGACCCAGATCTTCTTCCAGTGTTGACGTCCCATGGGCCGGTACATGCCCGGAGCGGGAGTGAACGATTCCTCTGGTGGGTAGCCGATGTCGGCTGCAACTCCCCGGGGGCGCGGGGCTGTATCGATATGCGGCTCCGCCGCGTGGGCGCGAGCAACCACGACGGCGCCGCGGTCAGACGATCAGGAGCGCATCCCGGATGAACTCCCGGACATGCGCGAGTACCTGCTCACGATCGGTCCCCCGCAACCCGATGGCCACGTGGATCGAGAACCCGTCGAGCAGCGCACGCGTCCTCGTGGCGAAGCGGTCCGCGTCCACCCCCCGGAACTCCCCCCGCGACACCCCCTCGGCGATCAGCGCGACCAGGTCCCGGTGCCAGGCGCCCTCGATCGCGGCCTGCCGGGCGCGCGCGTCGTCGTCGGCGTTCTGCGAGCGGTTCCAGACCTCCAGCCACAGCGTCCAGTGCGGGTCCCGGTGGCCCTCGGGGACGTACAGGTCGACGTACGCCTCCAGCCGCTCCCGCGCGGTCCCGGAACCGGCGAGCAGCCGGCCGCGTTCCGCGCCGAGCCGGCCCTCGCTCCACTCCAGGGTCTGGAGCAGCAGCTCGTCCTTGGAGCGGAAGTAGTACAGCAGATGACCGCTGCTCATCCCGACCTCGCGGCCGAGCCCCGCCATGGTGAGCTTCTCCAGACCGCGCTCGGCGATCATGCCCATGGCGGCGGCGAGGACCTCCTCGCGCGGCGGCGCGTTTCGGCGCGCCCGGCCCGCACCGGCCATCTGCTGCTCCTGTGTGTGTCAGACCTTCGGCTGCTGCTGGGTGATGCAGTGGATGCCACCGCCACCGGAGAAGATCGTACGGGCGTCCACCAGGGTGACCGTCCGCTCCGGGAACAGGCGGCGGAAGATCCCGGCGGCGATCTCGTCGCGCGGGTCGTCGAAGCCGCACAGGACCAGGCCGCCGTTGCAGATGTAGTGGTTGATGTAGGAGTAGTCGGCCCAGTGGCCGTCGGCCTCCAGGGCGGTCGGGGCGGGCACCTCGACCACCTCCAGGGCGCGGCCCCGGGCGTCGGTCGCCGACCTGAGCAGGCCGATGACCTCCTTGGTGACCTCGTGGTCGGGGTGGGCCGGGTCGGGCTGGTGGTGGGCGACGACGACGCCGGGGCGGGCGAAGGCGGCGACGATGTCGACGTGGCCGAGGGTGCCGAAGCCGTGCGGGGGGTAGTCGCCGGTCAGGCCGCGCGGCAGCCAGATCGCCTTCTCGGTGCCCAGGTGGGCGTGGATCTCCGCCTCGACCTCCGCCCTGGACCAGTGCGGGTTGCGCTCGGGGCCGAGCTGCACGGTCTCGGTGAGCAGGACGGTGCCCTCTCCGTCGACGTGGATCGCGCCGCCCTCGTTGACCAGCTTGGAGGCGTACGTCCTGGCGTCCGCGAGGCCGGCGACGTACGCGCCGATCTTCGAGTCGTGCTCCCAGCGGGCCCAGTGCTGGGCGCCCCAGCCGTTGAAGGTCCAGTCGACGGCGGCCAGGTTGCCCTGGCCGTCGGTGAGGAAGGTGGGGCCGATGTCCCGCATCCAGGCGTCGTCCAGCTGCCGTTCGACGGTGTCGATGCCGGGGCCGAGCAGCTCGCGGGCCTCGGCGGACTGGCCGGGGCCGCACACGACCGTCACCGGTTCGAAGCGGCGGATCGCGCGGGCGACGGACGCCCAGGCGGTGCGGGCGGCGGCCAGGTCGGCGGGGTCGTCGAAGGTGGGGTTGGGGCCCGGCCACGCCATCCAGGTGCGTTCGTGCGGGGCCCACTCGGCGGGCATGCGGAAGCCGTCGGCGGCGGGGGTGCTCATGCGAGGGGGTCCTTAGAGGAAGTAGAGGCGGTTGAGGGAGACGGAGTCGGCCGGTTCCGAGCGCAGCGGCTCGCCGTCGAGGGTGACCAGGCCGGTGCGCTGGTCGACGTCCACGGCGCCGGTACGGGCGTTCAGCCGCAGGTCGGCGGGGCCGATGCCGCGGGTGCCGCGCACGGCGACCCGGCGGCGCCGGGTGGGCATCGTGTCGCCGCCCTGGTCGACGGCGGCCCGGGCGACGAACGCCACGGAGATGTCCGCGGCCGTCGCGCCGTACGCCCCGAACTGCGGCCCGAGGACGAGGGGTTCGCAGGTGTCGGTGGCCGCGTTGGGATCGCCGACCACGCCGTACGCCGGGAAGCCGGCCTTCAGCACGAGCTGCGGTTTGGCACCGAAGTACTCCGGGCGCCACAGCACGATGTCGGCGAGCTTGCCGGCCTCGATGGAGCCGACCTCGTGCGCGAGGCCGTGCGCGATGGCCGGGTTGATGGTCAGCTTGGCGATGTAGCGCAGTACGCGGGCGTTGTCGTCGCCCTCGCCGTCGCCCTCCAGCGGGCCCAGCTCGGCCTTCATCTTGCCGGCCATGGCGAAGGTGCGGCGGACGGTCTCCCCGGCCCGGCCCATGCCCTGGGCGTCGGAGGAGGTGATGCCGATCGCGCCCAGGTCGTGCAGCACGTCCTCGGCGCCCATGGTGCCGGCCCGGATGCGGTCGCGGGCCATGGCGGCGTCACCGGGCAGGTCGGGCTTGAGGTCGTGGACGGAGACGATCATGCCGTAGTGCTCGGCGACCGCGTCCCGGCCGAAGGGCAGGGTGGGGTTGGTGGAGGAGCCGATGACGTTCGGGACACCGGCCATCTTCAGCACGTTGGGCACGTGTCCGCCGCCGCAGCCCTCGATGTGGAAGGCGTGGATCGTGCGGCCCTCCAGCACCCTCAGGGTGTCCTCGACCGACAGGCACTCGTTCAGGCCGTCGCTGTGCAGGGCCACCTGGACGTCGTGCTCCTCGGCGACCCTGAGCGCGGTGTCCAGCGCGCGGGTGTGGGCGCCCATGTCCTCGTGCACCTTGAAGCCGCTCGCCCCGCCCTCGGCCAGCGCCTCGACCAGCGGCGCCGGGTGGGAGGACGAACCCCGGCCCAGGAAGCCGATGTTGACCGGCCAGGCGTCGAAGGCGTTGAAGGCGTGGCGCAGCGCCCAGGGCGAGTTGACGCCGACGCCCCAGACGGGGCCGAACTCCTGCCCGATGATCGTGGTCACGCCGGAGGCGAGGGACGCCTCCATGATGCGCGGCGACAGCAGGTGCACATGGGTGTCGACGGCGCCGGCGGTGGCGATCAGGCCCTCGCCGGAGACGATGGAGGTGCCGGTGCCGACGACGACGTCCACGCCGTCCAGGGTGTCCGGGTTGCCGGCCCGTCCGATGGCGGCGATGCGTCCCTCGCGGATGCCGATGGACACCTTGCGGATGCCCTGCACCGCGTCGATCACGACGACGTTGCTGATCACCACGTCGCAGGTCTCGCGGACGGCGGCGGCCTTCAGGTGCAGTCCGTCGCGGGCGGTCTTGCCGAACCCGGCCAGGAACTCGTCGCCGTACTTCTGGGCGTCGGACTCGACACGGATGGTCAGCCCGGAGTCGCCGAGGCGGACGCGGTCGCCGGCGCGCGGGCCGTGGGTGGCCGCGTAGGCGTGCGGGTCGATGTGGATCGACCGGCTCACCTCTCGTCCCTTCGAGCGGCTCATCGCTCCTCGTCTCCTTCCGGGGTCACTCCCAGGTAGCCACAGGCGGCGGCCCTGCGCAGGGCCTCTTCCTTCGCGCCGGGCGCGTCCAGCGGCCCGTCCACCAGGCCGGCGAAGCCGATCGCGATCCGGTCCCCGCCGATCGGCACGAGCGGGACCTGAGCGCTCTCGCCGGGCCCGAAGCGGACCGAGGAGCCGGCGGGTACGGCCAGCCGCATGCCGTAGGCGGCGCGGCGGTCGAAGTCCAGGCGCGGGTTGGCCTCGAAGAAGTGGAAGTGGGAGGTGACGGAGACCGGCACGCCGGCGGTGTTGGTGACGCGCAGCCGTACGGCGGGTTCGGGGTCGGCGTGCCCGGGGCCGGGCAGCAGCGCGCCCGGGGCGCCCTCGCCCAGGCCCCCGCCGATCGGGTCGGAGACGACCGCGAGCCGGGAGCCGTCGTCGAAGACGGCCTCGACCATCACCTCGGTGACGACGTCTGCGACGCCCGGCAGCACGTCGTCGGGGCCGAGCACCGACCGGGCGGCCTCGATGGCCTCGGCGAGCCGCTTGCCGTCCCGGGCCGCCTCGCAGACGGTGTCCGCGATCAGCGCGGTGGCCTCCGGCACGTTCAGCCTCAGGCCGCGCGCCCGGCGGGCCCGGGCCAGCTCCGCGGCACCGAAGAGCAGCAGCCGGTCACGTTCCGTGGGGGTCAGTCTCACGACGCGGCACCTCCTTGTCCTCCACGTCCTCACAGATTAGAACACCACTCTAAACAGAGAATCCGCGCAGCCGAAGCATTGACCGATCGCTTGGGCTCACGTCACATTGAACGCCGCTCTAAATCTGCTGCACACCCGTGGCCGTCTGCTCGGCTGGTGGGCGTCGGTGAGCGCGATCCTGGCGGGCACGGCGGTCGGCACCCTGTTCACGGCCCCGCTCGCGCTGATCTCGCTGCGCACCGCGACCAACCTGTCCACCTCCTACCTCCTCCGGCGCCCGGTTCGGCGTACGGGGCCGGTCGGCCGGCTGCTCGACGTACCGGCGGACGGGGTGTCGTACGCGCTGGTCTACGGGGTGCTCGCGGCGGCCACCGTGGCCGGCGCGGTCTACGGCTACCGGGTGCTGCTCACCATGTCCCGGGTGCCGGCCGTCGGCATGACGGTCCTGCCGGTCCTCGGGATCGCCGCCTGCGCGCCGCACTTCACCACCGCCGCGCTGCCCGGGGCGGGCGGCTGTCTGCCTGGCTCGGCCTGGTCCTCGGGCTGCTGGTGCCGCAGCTGTTCGGCACGTTCACGGCCTACGCGGCCCGCGCGGCCGCCGACTACACGGGCCCGCTGGTCGCGGCCTCCCCCGGCTGGTACCCGGTGCCGCTGCTGCTCGCGGCCTCGGCCGGCAACGCGAGCCTGACGCTGTACTCGATGGGCCTGGACCCGGACGCGATCCTGCCCCGCGCCTCCCGCGCCCGCGCCACCTGCACGGTCGCCGTGGTGGCCACGGCCTGTGTCTTCATCGGCCTTCCCCCCCCGTTATCTTTTTCGCGGTCCTGCAAGAGGGCCGCTGGCCTCCGGGCCCGGCATGGCTGTTGCCCCCTGTCGATCGGATGACCTGGGGGGTGGTGTCACCGGGTCCGAGGGGTGCCGTCGGAGACGCTGATCAGAGGCCCGATCACTGCCCAGCCGGGTGCAATGCCCGGCCGCTCGTGGGCAGCAGGTCTGCATAACGTGGCTGCGCGAGAACGGCTCCCGACCTCAGGCCGGCACACATCGACGCATGTGGGGGCATGGTGATCAGCATCGACGGGGTGGGCGTCTTCCTGGGCCTGGACGTCGGCAAGCAGACCCATCATGGCCACGGTCTGAGCCCGGCCGGGAAGACGGTCTTCGACAAGCCGCTGTCGAACAGCGAACCGAAGCTGCGGGCGGTCTTCGACAAGCTGAAGGCCAAGTTCGGCACCGTCCTGGTGGTCGTGGACCAGCCCGCCTCCATCGGCGCCCTGCCGCTTACCGTCGCCCGCGACACGGGCTGCCAGGTCGCCTACCTGCCCGGCCTCGCCATGCGGCGGATCGCCGACCTCTACCCCGGCGAGGCCAAGACCGACGCCCGCGACGCGGCCGTCATCGCGGACGCCGCCCGCACCATGCCCCACACCCTGCGCAGCCTCAACCTGACCGACGAGGTCACCGCGGAGCTGACCATGCTGGTCGGCTTCGACCAGGACCTCGCCGGTGAGGCCAACCGAACCTCCAACCGCATCCGCGGCCTGCTCACCCAGTTCCACCCCAGCCTCGAACGCGTCCTCGGCCCCCGCCTGGACCACCCGGCCGTCACCTGGCTCCTCGAGCGTTACGGATCCCCGCAGACACTCCGCAAGGCAGGCCGCCGCAAGCTCGTCGAGGTCGTCCGCCCGAGGGCACCGCGCATGGCCGAGCGGCTCGTCGACGACATCTTCACCGCGCTCGACGAGCAGACCGTCGTCGTCCCCGGCACCAACACCCTGGACGTGATCGTCCCGTCGCCGGCGAAGTCGCCGGCCGCCGTCCATGAACAACGCCGGGCCCTGGAGACCAGGATCGAGGCACTGCTGGAGGCCCACCCTCTTTCCCAGGTCCTGACCTCGATGCCCGGCATCGGAGTCAGGACCGCCGCAGTCCTCCTGGCCACCGTCGGCGACGGCAGCTCGTTCCCGAGCGCCGCCCACCTGGCCTCCTACGCCGGCCTCGCCCCGGCGACCCGGCAGTCGGGAACCTCGATCCACGGCGAGCACGCTCCCAGAGGCGGGAACCGGCAGCTCAAACGCGCGATGTTCCTCTCCGCCTTCGCCGCCCTTCACGATCCCGCCTCCCGCGGCTACTACGACCGCTGCCGAGCCCGCGGCAAAACCCACACCCAGTCCCTCCTCCGCCTCGCCCGCCACCGCATCAGCGTCCTGTTCGCCATGCTCCGCGACGGAACCTTCTACGAACCCAGAACCCCACGCCTCGCTTGACGAAGGACATAGAGGCACCCCCCCCGAACGCTCGGCTTCGCTCGCGCCCGGGGGGACCCCCATCGCCTGGGACGCGCAGTCGGCGATGACGTCGTTCGTACTCCTGCTGACCGCCATCGGCACCCAACCGCCGTGCGCGGGGCGGGATCCACTGGTACCGGGCGGGCTGGAACGTCCCGGCCACCGTCGCCTGGGCGCTGGGCGCGGCGACCGGCCTGCTGGCGGTGTCCCTGCCGTCGTACGAGGGCCCGCTGCTGCGCCTGACGGGCGGGGTGGACTGCGGCTTCCTGCTGTCGGGGGCGGTGGGCTCCTGGCCAGGCGCCCCGAAGGGGCGCGGGGAACTGCGCGACCGGCCTCGACGGCCCCGCAGACACCCGACGCCCCTTCGCGGCGACTCGAAGCGCGCGATGGGCACCAGCCCAGCGCTTAACCGATCCGGTGCATCCATCCGTGCTTGTCCTCCGTCAGCCCCCGCTGGACGGACAGCAGCGCCTCCCGCAGCCGCATGGTCACCGGCCCGGGCGTACCGTCGCCGTGGGACCACTGGCCGGACTTGGTCTTGACGTGGCCGATGGGGGTGACCACCGCGGCGGTGCCGCACGCGAAGACCTCGGTCAGCGCGCCGGAGGCCGCGTCCTCGCGCCACTGCTGGAGGGTGATCGTGCCCTCCTCGGCCGTGTAGCCGAGGTCGCGGGCGACCTGGAGGAGGGAGTCGCGGGTGATGCCCTCCAGGATGGAGCCGCTGAGCGCGGGGGTGACGATCCGGTCGCCGTAGACGAACGCGACGTTCATGCTGCCGGACTCCTCGACCTTGGTGCGGGTCACCGCGTCGAGGTAGACGACCTGGTCGCAGCCGTGCGCGGCGGCCTCGGCCTGCGGCAGCAGGGACGCGGCGTAGTTGCCGCCGGTCTTGGCGTCGCCGGTGCCGCCCGGGACCGCGCGGACGTGGTCCTCGGCGACCCAGATGGTGACCGGCTTCACGCCACCGGCGAAGTAGGCGCCGGACGGGGAGGCGATCAGCATGAACAGGTACTCGTTGGCCGGGTGGACACCCAGCGCGGCCTCCGTGGCGAACATGAACGGCCGCAGGTAGAGGGAGGCCTCGCCGCCGTGCGGCGGAACCCAGTCGGCGTCCTGGGTGAGCAGCGCGTCCAGCGCGGCGATGAACAGCTCCTCGGGAAGCTCGGCCATGGCCATGCGGCGGGCGGAGCTGCGGAACCGGCGGGCGTTGGCCTCGGGACGGAACAGCGCGACCGAGCCGTCCGGCTGGCGGTAGGCCTTCAGCCCCTCGAAGATCTCCTGGCCGTAGTGCAGGACGGCCGTGGACGGGTCCAGGGAGATCGGGCCGTACGGAACGAGCTGGGCGTCGTGCCAGCCGCGGCCCTCGGTCCACCTGATCGTCACCATGTGGTCGGTGAAGTGGCGGCCGAAGCCGGGGTCGGCCAGGATCGCCTCGCGCTCGGCGGCGGCGAGCGGGCTGGCGGACGGCTTGAGCTCGATCGTGGGCGTCGTCATCAGTGGTTGTCCTCACCGGTTGTAGTGACGGGCCGCGCTCACGCCTGCACTCCCGGTCGTCGATGATCGGACGTCCGAGCATTCCCTCATATCGCGGCTCCGCGTTCGATTATCGCGCGCGGGCTGCGACGGACGGAATCGGGGTGAGGCGGCCCAGGGGTTGATGGTGGCACCACCCGGCGGGACATGGCAGAAGCCGCCGGGTGCGGTTTTCGCGACCCGGCGGCTTGAGGTGTAGCTCGGCGGGTCAGCCGGCTACGCGTACGGCGAGCGCGTCGCCGATCTCGGAGGTGGAGCGGGCCGGCTTTCCGGCGCGCTCGGTCAGGTCGGCGGTCACCGCCGTGTCGATGCGGTCGGCCTCCGACTCGTAGCCGAGGTGACGCAGCAGCAGGGCCACGGACAGGACGGTGGCGGTGGGGTCGGCCTTGCCCTGGCCCGCGATGTCCGGGGCCGAGCCGTGGACCGGCTCGAACATGGACGGGAACTCGCGGCTGGGGTTGATGTTGCCGGAGGCGGCCACGCCGATGCCGCCGGAGACGGCCGCGGCGAGGTCGGTGATGATGTCGCCGAAGAGGTTGTCGGTGACGATCACGTCGAAGCGTCCGGGATCGGTGACGAGGTAGATCATGGCCGCGTCGACGTGGATGTAATCGGTGGTGACCTCGGGGTACTCCTCGGCCACCTTGTCGAAGGTGTTCGTCCACAGGTGGCCGGCGAAGGTCAGCACGTTGTTCTTGTGGACCAGCGTGAGCTTCTTGCGCGGGCGGGCCTGGGCGCGCTCGAAGGCGTCGCGGACGACGCGCTCGACACCGTAGGCCGTGTTGACGGACACCTCGGTGGCGACCTCGTGCGCGGTGCCCTTGCGGATGGTGCCGCCGTTGCCCGTGTACGGGCCCTCGGTGCCCTCGCGGACCACGACGAAGTCGATCTCCGGCTGGCCGGCCAGCGGGGTGGCGACACCGGGGAGCAGCTTGGACGGGCGCAGGTTGACGTGGTGGTCGAAGGCGAAGCGGAGCTTCAGCAGGAAGCCGCGCTCCAGGACGCCGGACGGCACGGACGGGTCGCCGATCGCGCCGAGCAGGATGGCGTCGTGGCCCTTGAGCTGCTCCAGGTCGGCGTCGGTGAGGGTCTCACCGGTGGCGTGGTAGCGCTTGGCGCCGAAGTCGTACTCCTTGGTCTCCAGCTTCACATCCTGCGGAAGGACGGCGGAGAGGACCTTCAGACCCTCGGCCACGACCTCCTGGCCGATGCCGTCACCGGGGATCACTGCGAGATTGATGCTGCGAGACATGTCGGCACCCTACTCCTCGTCCCAGGGGATGACACGGCCTGTCCGGGATGTGGACGGCGGTGGCGGCCGGGCCCGCGCCGGAGCGGATCAGTGGCCGGTCTGGCCGCCGTTGTCCCGGCGGTCGAGGGCGCGCTGGAGGGCGGCGGCGGCGTTCTTGCGGTCGGACTCGCTCGTACGGGACGCGTGGCGGACTCGGCGGCGGACGGTGGTCTCGGCCATGGCGATCGACTCCTTCGGCATACGTGGAGCACGGCAGTGGGGGGATGCGAGACGCCGGAAGGGGCGGGGAGCGCTTGCCGCAGGGGTTGCCTGCGCGGGCCGGCTCACGGCCGCCATTCGCTGGATGGAGCGAGACGTTCGGCTTCTTTCACGTTAAGGGAGCGGCCCGCGCCTGTCTGCACAATTACTCGGACTTCCTACTATCTGAGACGACGGAGCTGCTGACCTGGGCTTTCACCCGGCAGCCCGACACGGCGTCAGACCACGTCGCCGTCCCGCCAGTCGAAGACGAGTTCACCGGCCGTCTCGAGCGGACCGGCCAGCCCGGGCCACACGAACATGTCGCCCTCCTCGTCCGGCAGCCGCACGACGCCCTGCGGGGAGAGGGCGTGCACCTGTCCGGGCCAGCGCTGCCAGCCCCGGGCGGTGTACAGCAGGGCGCCCTCGTCGCTCGCCGACAGCGCCCCGAGGTCGTAGGCCCGGCCGATCATCCGCTCGAGCTCGGCCATCATCCGGCCGCCGAGCCCGGTGCGCCGCACGTCGGCCCGTACGGCGACGCCCTCCACGTATCCGGTGCGCAGCCACCGTCCCCGGTGCCGCACCCGGCGCATCACGAGGGCCGCGCACGCGGCGAGACCACGGTCGTCCCGGATCAGCACGTGCATCCCGCCGAGTCCGTGCTCCCAGTCGTCCTCCGAGAAGTCCCCGTCGAAGGCGTGGTCCAACAGCTCGCGTGTTTCCCGGAGTTCGGCGGGCTGCAGGTCGGCGGTGTGGGCGGTCCGCAAGAGGGTCATGACGGCAGTATCGCCCCGGGGACGGCGACGGCCCGGGAGGCCCGCTGTGTGAGCGGGCCTCCCGGGCCGGGATCGCGGCGGTCAGCCCATGTGCGGGTAGCCGTAGTCGGTCGGCGGGACCAGGGTCTCCTTGATGGCGCGGGTCAGGGTCCAGCGCAGGAGGTTCTGGGGGGCACCGGCCTTGTCGTTGGTGCCGGAGGCGCGGCCGCCGCCGAAGGGCTGCTGGCCGACGACGGCGCCGGTCGACTTGTCGTTGATGTAGAAGTTGCCCGCGGCGAAGCGGAGCTTCTCCATCGTGTACGCCGCCGCCGCGCGGTCGTTCGCGATGACCGAGCCGGTGAGGGCGTAGTCCGACACCGACTCCATCTGGGTCAGCATCTCGTCGTACTTGTCGTCCTCGTAGACGTACACCGCGAGGACCGGGCCGAAGTACTCGGTGGTGAAGACCTCGTTCTCCGGGTCGGTGCACTCGATGACGGTCGGGCGGACGAAGTAGCCCACCGAGTCGTCGTAGGAGCCGCCCGCGACGATCGTGCAGGCGGGGTCGGCCTTGGCGCGGTCGATGGCGGCCTTGTTCTTGGCGAACGCGCGGTCGTCGATGACGGCGCCCATGAAGTTCGACAGGTCGGTGACGTCACCCATGGTCAGGTAGTCGACCTCGGCCGCGAACTCCTCCTTGAAGCCCGAGTTCCAGATGGAGGCCGGGATGTAGGCGCGGGAGGTGGCGCTGCACTTCTGGCCCTGGTACTCGAAGGCACCGCGGGTCAGGGCGGTCTTCAGCACCGCGCGGTCGGCCGAGGGGTGGGCGACCAGGAAGTCCTTGCCGCCGGTCTCGCCGACCAGACGCGGGTAGGAGCGGTACTTCTCGATGTTGTTGCCGACCGTCTTCCACAGGTACTGGAAGGTCTTGGTCGAGCCGGTGAAGTGGATGCCCGCGAGGTCCCGGTGCTCCAGGGCGACCTCGGAGACCGCGATGCCGTCGCCGGTGACGAGGTTGATGACGCCCTTGGGCAGGCCCGCCTCCTCCAGCAGCTGCATGAGCAGCACGGCCGCGTGGGTCTGCGTCGGGGAAGGCTTCCAGACCACCACGTTGCCCATCAGGGCGGGGGCGGTGGGCAGGTTGCCCGCGATCGCCGAGAAGTTGAACGGCGTGATCGCGTAGACGAAGCCCTCGAGCGGGCGGTGGTCCAGACGGTTCCACACGCCCGGGGAGTTCGCCGGGGGCTGCTCGGCGATGATCTGGCGGGCGTAGTGGACGTTGAAGCGCCAGAAGTCGACCAGCTCACAGGGCGTGTCGATCTCGGCCTGCTGGGCGGTCTTGGACTGGCCCAGCATGGTGGACGCGGCGATCGTCTCGCGCCACGGGCCGGCCAGCAGCTCGGCGGCGCGCAGGATGATCGCGGCGCGGTCGTCGAAGGACATCGCGCGCCAGGCCGGGGCGGCGGCCAGGGCCGCGTCGATGGCGTCGCGGGCGTCCTGCCGGGTGGCGTGCCGGCCGGTGCCGATGACGGCCTTGTGGTTGTGCGGCTGGACCACCTGGAACGGCTCGCCGCCGCCGAGCCGCTTCTCGCCGCCGATGGTCATCGGCAGCTCGATCGGGTTCTCGGCCAGCTCCTTGAGCTTGGCCTCCAGCCTCAGGCGCTCGGGCGAGCCGGGGGCGTAGCCGTGCACCGGCTCGTTGACGGGGGTGGGGACCTGGGTCACAGCGTCCATGAGATCCGTAACTCCTTGTACGTGAGCGGGTGGTGGGCTCAGCCCTTGCTGACCATGGAACGGAGGAAGAACCGGAGGTTCGCCGGCTTCTCCGCGAGACGGCGCATGAAGTAGCCGTACCAGTCGGTGCCGTAGGCCGTGTAGACGCGCATGCGGTGGCCCTCGGCGGCCAGCCGCAGGTGCTCCTCGCTCCGGATGCCGTACAGCATCTGGAACTCGTACTCGTCGAGCTTACGGCCGGCCTTGTGGGCCAGCTCCTGGGCGATGGCGATCAGGCGGGGGTCGTGGGACCCGATCATCGGGTAGCCCTCGCCCTCCATCAGGATCCGCAGGATCCGCACGTAGGCCTTGTCGATCTCGTGCTTCTGCTGGTAGGCGACCTCGGCGGGCTCCTTGTAGGCGCCCTTGACCAGGCGCACCCGGCTGCCGGACTCGGCGAGGCGGCGGGCGTCGGCCTCGGTGCGGAAGAGGTAGGCCTGGATGACGCAGCCGGTCTGCGGGAAGTCCTTCCGCAGTTCCTCGTGGATGGCGAACATCGAGTCGAGGGTGGTGTGGTCCTCGGCGTCCAGGGTGACCGTCGTGCCGATGGCGGCGGCGGCCTCGACGACCGGGCGCACGTTGGCGAGGGCCAGCTCGTGGCCGCCGTCCAGCGCCTGGCCGAACATGGAGAGCTTGACCGACATCTCGACCTTCTCGCCCAGTTCCAGGCCCTTGAGGTGGTCGATCAGCGCCAGGTAGGCGTCCCGGGCGGCGGTGGCCTGCTCCGGGGTGGTGATGTCCTCGCCGACGACGTCCATCGTCAGCTCCAGGCCCTTGGCCGCCAGGTCCTCGATGATCGGGACGATGTCGGCCACGGTCTCGCCGGGTATGAAGCGGTCGACGACCTGCTTGGTCACCGGGGCCGCCGAGATCAGGCGTCGCATCCGGTCGCTGCGCGACGCGGCGAGAATCACGGGACCCAGCACGGGGCACCTCCACAGACAAGCATCAAAGGGGCCGGCACCCGACGATTCGGGTACGGCACGGAGAACCACCGTGAAACCTAAGGATCTCTCCGATCCTGGGCCATCGACAGCTGTCACGCATCCGTGCCCGGGATCTCAGACAGATGTATGAAGGTGGCCGGAAAATGGGGGAGAATGCCCGGGTGGCGGCTGACTTCAAGGCGGACTACCAGGAGCTGGTGGACGAGATCTCCGAGTTGCTGGGCGTGCCCGCGACCCTGGAGAACCGCGACTTCGAGCTGATCGCCTTCGGGGCCTACGACAGCGAGGACGAGCTGGACCCCTCCGCGCTGGACCCGGTGCGCACCCGCTCGATCCTGACCCGGCGCTCCACGGCGACCGTCCGGGCCTGGTTCGAGGGGTTCGGCATCACCCGGGCGACCGCGCCGGTGCGCATCCCGCCCAGCCCCCAGGCCGGTGTCTACCGGGGCCGGATCTGCCTGCCCGTACGCCACCGGGGCGTCGTCCTCGGCTACGTCTGGCTGCTGGACGGCGACCCGGGGCCGACCGACGCCCAGCTGAC